>URER01000011.1 GCA_900547005.1 uncultured Prevotella sp. | reverse complement strand
AGTACTATGCTGTTCGACCGAAATAGGTTGCCCCCTGTATTTATCGGATGAGCCATGAAAACTTAATGAAAGCCGGATAACCGAAGTTTAATGTGGAATGTTTAAAGTTTAGTGAGGAATGTGGAAAGCTGAATGTAGAAAGTTGAATGATTAAGGTGATTCTCAGGCACTTACCTCACACGGCTACCGCGGCAGCCTTTTATGCAATCGATTGCATTTATTGTTGTGCATTTTTTGGTCTGTCTGCCATTTCCATATAAACAAAAAGGCGTAAGTTTGCAATCGAAAGTTCAACGAAAATATATATCGTTCATAGAAACGAAACATTTGGCATTCATTACTTTTTGAAAGAAATGATGATTACTCATTCGCATATCGCCTTATCAGACCGTTTGCTCCGTCAGCCCGCAAACCGTCATTTTCCCGAGACCGACACCTCTTGGAGGCCTTACGGGGGGGGCATAACTCCCTCATTTTGCAAGCATCTTTCTCCCATCAGTAATCTATCGTCGCCACATCGTGGCTGCGATACGCTCGTTTGTGCCCGTTCGTAACAGCGGACAGGCATCCTGTCATCGTACCTAAGCGATCATGCTACTTCCGCGCACAGCGTTTGCGCGCTCAGAACCGAACAATTCATAAATCAACAATAACAAAAATTACAAGTAACAATGAAACGATTAATTACATTTTTGAAACGCACTAATTATGCGGACTGTTTAAAGCGCAGTTTAATGATGGTGATGTTCTTCTCATGTGTAAGTATGGCTTGGAGTACAGGATATTTATACATGTGGAAAGATGGCGGTGAAACTCTTGGCCGATTAGAACTTACTTTTAATGATAAAGTAGGAACCACTACTTTCTCAATGACGAAAAATCAAAAGTTTGGTATTCGCTTTATAGATGTTGATAATAGTCAAAAAACAACATGGTATGGTCCAGATAATAATAATCAAACCATATTACTGAACAATTCATATCCTTATTCTTCGAATAAGTATAACGGATTCTTTACAGCGCCAGAAGATGGAATATATAAACTAACCATAACATGGGGCAATAATCCGTCGCTGAAAATAGAGAAAGTAAACAACATTGGCGAATATTATCTGGTCGTTCCAAAGGAAAACGTAGGTAACACATTGCGTGCTGTCAATGCAACATGGGTGCCCGCAAATCACAAAGCATTCAAGCTGGACGCAGGACGTGAGCGCAACCAGAAAACGCTGAACGCAGACATTACCTCATTAACCCTTAAGATTGACGGAGACAATGGTCGTCAATTGCGCTATGATAAGAACAGTCTGATTCGGTTCTATATCTATGACGCAAAGAACAATCAGTATTTCCAGCCGGGTACATCAGACGACCCGTATCTAAAACAAACATATAAGACATCTAACGACCGAGATGGTGTTACTGCAATAAATGGAAATTTTGCAAGTAATAATGGTAAATATTTTATCCTTCATAAAAACGATGCTAAAGCAACGGTTGACGAAAAAGACTATCAAACAATGTCTTTGACATTCATGTTCTCAAAGAATAACTATCCAAAACAATATAACGAGAAGTGGGATGACAAACCAGATGACCCGTGGCATCCTATGGAAAAGGGAAACTCTATATACTATATGAAAGATGGCAACAGAACTCTTGGTGGCGCCAATCTTATAATTTCGTTCTTGAAAACTCGTGCGTATGACCCATATACTCATAACATATCAAAATATTACAATGAGCATATTAATGGTAAGCAAGTTTATATAGTTGGTAATATCGCTACCGATAAATACCTAAACGGTTCTGAGTCTGATTATCAGAACAACAAAGCCAAGTATGAGATGTTGCCTGATTTCTGGAAAGAAGGTAGGATTAGAACAGACATCAGCGCAGAAGAAGCCGACTCTATCGTGTATAGCTGTGAGATAAAGAAAGGCTCGGCATCATGGGATAACTTCTTCCTGTCTTTCACAACAAGTGATGTGCTTGGAAATACCGGCACGATGTGGAATCCGTTGCTCCGTCCACGCCTTCAGAATCAGATGGACGCTCAGGCTCTCGAAGGTGGTATTTTCTATTACCTTACAGGCAATGCCGATGGAGCATCAAATCAGCAACAGTCTCTGAACCCATTGCTTACAAATGAGCAGAAAGAACGTTATGGTTCATACCGTGTTTATTTCAATGCAACATACTCTACCTACCGTATCGCATTCTCTGATAAGTTCTGCATCGGTGGTCCGGCAGTAAACAACGTTGAAAACAGCAACGTAAGCGATGATGCAATGTTTGGAGCTGATTATCGTCATGGTTTGGACTATGTACCTGCCGCAAACGGAATGCCAGAACACTACATATATGAAAACCAGAAGTTCTGTCAAGGCTCTACTTTTGCATTCTTCGGAGACGCGAACCACTCTTTGGACAACTACGCAGAGGACGATGACGCAGTAGGAGGCGAGATTCTTGGAGAATGGAACACACAGGCTCCGAAAGCAGGTACAGACTACGCTTTCTACAACAGAGTAGATTGGAGTAATAACGGTGGTACGAATGGACAATCACTCGGAACTGGCCGCAAGGGCATTCTTTGGACATTGCCAACCGGTTACTATACTCTTCGTTTCTTTAATCACGTATCTAACACAGAGACAGGCACTGCCAACGACCACGCTTTCTATACTATCGACAAGAAAGTGGAATTGGTAAATGCAACCTCTACATATCCCAATGAAGACGGTGTTGATTATACAGAGAACCGTGGAGGTCTGCGCACTTTCTCTGATGACTGCGCGCTCGTACTTCCGGCAGGTGTTCAGGCATACTATGTTCGAGAGATTAAGGATGGCAACGCAGTGTTGAGAGAGGTTGAGAATAATATTATTCCGGCTCATTGTCCTGTTCTTATCTACGACCGCACACAGCTTGAAGGACGCAAGACCATACGTTTGACACCGTCTCCAATAGGCCATACAGACTCTTACTCAGGTTATACAAAGAAACTTGCAGATACAGAAACCAATCTTTTGGTTGATTGCTACGATGCAGACAAGACTATTAAGGCGTTTGAAAACGGAAAGTATAACTTCTATATGACCAACAAATACTATTTCAGCGGTCTTGAAGGAAACAGCACAAGCGTACCTTTGAACTTCTGGAAGGTCATGAACAACTCTAAGGCAAAGAAGAATTATACTTATCTCTCAGTAGATGAGAATATCCGCCCGCTCGCATATACAGGAGCCAAGAACTACGAATATGAGAACGACCCGGGTAACATTGCAAGCAATGCACGCAGATATTGTTTCCTCCTCTCTATCGGCAATATTGATGATGACAATGTAACAACAGGCATCACATCAATAGATAGCGACAAGAACAATGCCAATGACAACAATGTTTGGTACACTATCCAGGGAATCAGAGTATCTTCTCCTATCATGCCGGGTATCTATATCCATAACGGCAAGAAAGTAATGGTGAAGTAAGTATATTAAAAAGAAAGAACAGTATAATGAAAAGAACATATATAACACCTGCGATAAAGGTAACAAACATAGAGATTGAAAGCGCATTGCTTCAAGAAAGCGGCACACTCCAAGACTTCTCTAAAGGCCACAACTCTTTTTGGGATAGCAGTTTCTGGGGCGAAGAGGAAACCGAAAAGCCTATGTTCCAGCAGCCGAAAAGCCTTTGGGATGACTAACGGGCAGAGCTATTAGTGGCATAAAATCGCGAGAGCGATGCCACGAAAGTTACTCACCGAAGTAACATATATATAAAAAGAGCTTTACTGTCCTGTAAAACTTTTTTAAGCATACAATGAATTAGGGCTGACACTTCTCACGAGGTATCAGCCCTTTTAGTTATCTTTGTTTTTGCCAACACACAAATATAACCATGAACAGAGGGAGTCTTTATACCGGCCAGCAATAATTTCGGAATTTCAATACAGTTAGTACAGAATTCTACAAGCGTGTTGTACTCTTTGTACATGGCCTATGTACTAAAAGTACAAAGCCTTTGTACTAATGCTACAAAGCCCATGTACAAACAGTACAGAGGCTTTGTACAAAAACTGTATAAATATAATCGCATTGTATTTCATTCACTGTAATCTAATAAAGCGCCATCTTCCTTAACTTCTATAATTATTTATTGCAGTTCGGTAAAAAACTTTCTTTGCAATGATAACGGGATTTACCGGAATTATTTGTATCTTTGTAACTGATAATATTTTGTTTATAACCGACAATAAATGCAAGATATGAATAATATCTTATCACTTTTAGATAACTACACATTCGACAATGCAGATGACATTGCCCGTATGTTAGCTGACGACTTCCGCAAACGGCGTATAGAGAAGAACATGACGCGCGAGCAGGTGGCTGAGAAGTCGGGCGTGGCAGTGAGCAACATCGTCAGATTTGAGCAGAAGGGACTCATCTCACTGAAGAATCTGATAGGCATTGCCATGGCTATGGAATACACCTCAGAGATAAAGAACATCTTCGCCGAGCCTAAATACTCCACAATGGAGGAGCTGACGCAGATACGCAGAAACAGGGGAAAGAAAAAGGCACATAGGATATGATGGGGATTGATAGACTGACAGTGAGGTATCATGGCGCGGTTGTCGGCACATTGTCGATGACCCCGGACGAGAAACTGTGCGCATTCGAATATGATAAGGCATGGCTCGCCGGCGGATTCAGCATCTCTCCGCTGGAATTGCCGTTGCGTCCTGGGCTGTTCATAGCCAAACCACAGCCTTTGTATGGCAACTTCGGAATTTTCGAGGACAGCCTGCCCGACGGCTATGGTCGTTATCTGCTGCACAAGGCGTTGCAAAAAGAGAGCATAGACGACAGGCAACTCTCCGCACTCGACAGGCTCAGCATTGTCGGCAGCAGTGGCATGGGGGCGTTGACATACGAGCCGGAGACCATTGTTGGGCAGGAAACGAATATTGTAGACTTTGACATCCTACAGGAGAAAGCATTGGAGGTGTTACGTGAACAGCAGGATACGGACGCCGGACTGCTGCTCTATAACAGCGGCAACAGCGGCGGTTGTCGTCCTAAAGCCGTATTCGCAGACGGCGAGGGGCACTGGCTGGTGAAATTCCGCCACACATACGATCCGCAGGATATGGGACGGCAGGAGTATCATTATAATGAGACGGCTCGCCGATGCGGAATTGACGTGCCCGACTACAGGCTGATAAACGGCAAGTATTTCGCCACGAGAAGATTCGACATTGACGGCGACGGTAACCGCATCCACGTAGCCACTGCCGGCGGACTGCTGTGTCTTTCATTGTCAACCCCTATCCTCGATTATAGCAATCTTCTCGCCTTGACCGGTTATCTTACTCAGGACGCGAAGCAGGTGGAGGAGATGTACCGACGTATGGTGTTCAACTACCTGACCGGCAACAAGGACGACCACTGCAAGAACTTCAGCTTCCTTGTAAGAGAAGCCCCGTCTGGCAAATGGCAATGGCAGCTCGCCCCGGCATACGACTTGACGCTGTGTACAGAAGGCTACAACGGACAACACGCCACATCGGTAAACGGAACCGGTAGTCCCACGCTGCAAGACTTCATAACCGTAGGCACAAATATAAAAATCAGCGAGCGGCGGTGCCGTGAGATAATAGAGGAGGTACGCGACAACTGCGATGTCCTGTTGCAATTTACGTTATTCTGAAAAATCCTTATAAAACACAATCTTGGCTTGTGAATCTCATGCGCTCACCTGTCACGGGATGGGTGAATTCAAGGTATTCGGCGTGCAGGTAGAGGCGGTCGGCAGCAGTGCCGTAGAGCGTATCGCCGACGATGGGGGCATTGAGACCGTCGCGATGGGCGCAGTGCACACGCAGTTGGTGGGTGCGTCCTGTCTCGGGATATAACGCTACGAGGGGCGAACCATGCTTTGCGAAGGCGCGTTGCACAGGCGTTTGGGGATGAGAGATGAGGCGGTAGCGCGTAACGGCTGACTTACCGCCGAGCATATCCACCACCTGGCGGGGACGGTCTAACGGGTCGGGGCGCATGGGCAGACTGATAACGCCTTCCGCCCTGGCTATGGGCGCAGAGAGAACGGCCACATAACGCTTCATGATGGTGTGTTCGGCAAACTGGCGTTGCAGACTTTTGTGCGCAGCTTTTGTCTTTGCAAAGACGAGCAAACCCGACGTTGCCATATCCAAACGATGCACCGCCATAATCTCTTCGGCATCTCGACAACGCGCCTTCACAATGTCGTATGCCGACAACCGCGCGCTCTTGCCCGGCACGCTAAGCATACCGGAGGGTTTGCAAACTACCACAAGGACTTCGTCCTCATACACCGTCTCAAGCGAAGAGAATCTAAAAGGCGATGCCGAAGAGACCTCACTACGGTCTGACCGAACATCTACAGAAGCGCAACCACAGGCCGAGGGGTCGCCACCATCCACAGTTTCCACGTCAATGCCACGCAACATCCACGTCAGTATCGGCTTGCACTTACCGCTGCAAGCCGGATAGAAACAACCGTTGTGGCGTATTTCCATCTTAGGACTCTCCCCCACCCAGAACATCGCCATACAGAGCGGGCGCAGACGGCGGGAGAAAGCATACTGCAACAGCTTGGGCTCGCAGCACTCCCCTGCCCCGGCCGGCGGCACACGCAGCACGGTATCGGCGAAAATCTCCATCAGGTTGCGGCTCTCGCCCTCAGCGTTGAGCATACAGAAATGGGAGAACAGCCAGCGTTGCAGGCCGTCGGAGTATCGCTTGCGCTCGCGTTTCAGTACATCGATGGCAGTCTGCAACCCGGCAATCTTAGCCTCAACACCACTTAACAGTTCGGCATAACGCCGCTTGGCGCGATGCAGTTCGGCCTTCAGAAACTGGCTCTCGGCCGTCATCCGTGCTTCGTCCTCTGCTGAGTGAGTCTCGGTGGCACGCCGATGGTCGCGTTGCCGTTTTGCCTCCGTCATACGGTGACGGTGTGCGGCGATGTCAGCGTCAGCCTCACGGCGCAGCCGTTCTAATTCATTCTTAAGCGCAAGCAATTCCGAGGAGGTTTCACGATGCTCCACCTCATGGTTCATTTCCGTTATTTCCGCCTCGTGCCGTTTGAAGTATCCGTCCTCCTGAAGATAGTCGAACACCGCAGGAACGAACCCCTCCCAGTCGCTCCTGCCGCCTATCTGTCCCGAGTATGCGGCGAGATAGCCCAAGCGCGTGCCGTCCCTAACCACGAGAACGCCGAACATCTTGCCTCTGTCCACTTCCTCGTGCCACTCCGACCTGCCGCGTATAAACGCACGAACCTCATCCGCTGCGATGACACACAGCGGATGAGGCTCGTAACAGAACGGGTTGTTCATGCGTTCAGGCGGCTCTATTGATGTTGTCAGAGGGTGTATCTGTATATCCTGAAAAGGTATTTTCCCGTTGGTTTCAGATACCCTTTTGACCTTCTCAGACTCGTTCCGGACTCGCATTATCAGAACTGTCGCGGCATACTTGCCGTAGCACCGAGTTCCTCCTCGATGCGTATCAGTTGGTTATACTTAGCCATACGGTCGGTGCGCGACATCGAACCGGTCTTTATCTGACCGCTGTTCGTAGCCACGGCAATGTCGGCAATGGTCGTATCCTCGGTCTCTCCCGAGCGGTGCGACGTCACTGTGGTGTAGCCATGACGGTGCGCCATCTCTATGGCATCGAGCGTTTCGGTGAGCGAACCTATTTGGTTCACCTTTATTAATATAGAGTTTGCCGCACCCATGCGTATGCCTTTCTCAAGGAATTTCACGTTAGTGACAAACAAGTCGTCGCCTACGAGCTGGCAGCGTTTGCCTATGCGCTCCGTCAGCAGCACCCAGTTCTCCCAGTCGTTCTCATCGAGTCCGTCCTCAATGGAATCAATGGGGTATCGTGTTATCAGTTCTTCGAGATAGTCAATCTGCTCCGCGGCGGTGAGTTTCCTGCCGTTCGGGTCTTTCGGCATACCGTTCTTCAACTGCCGGTAGTCGTAGAACCACTCGCCGTTCTCCTGTGTCGCAAACTCCGATGCGGCGCAGTCCATTGCAATACGCACGTCCTTGCCTGGTTCGTAGCCCGCATCGCGTATCGCCGTGCAGATGCTTTCGAGTGCGTCCTCAATGCCGTCGAGAGCCGGAGCGAAGCCGCCCTCATCGCCTACGGCCGTAGACAAGCCGCGCTTCTTGAGCAGTTTCTGTAGTGAATGGAATACTTCCGCTCCCATCCGTATCGCCTCGCGCTCGCTACTTGCGCCCACCGGGCGTATCATGAACTCCTGAAACGCTATCGGAGCGTCAGAATGAGCACCTCCGTTGATGATATTCATCATCGGAACGGGCAACACATAGGTGTTTGTTCCGCCGATATAGCGATAGAGCGGTATGCCGAGAGCCTTCGCAGCGGTGTGCGCCACGGCGAGACTTACACTCAGTATGGCATTCGCCCCTAAGCGGCTCTTCGTGGGCGTGCCGTCAAGGTCGAGCATCTTGTGGTCGATGGCGCGCTGATTCAGCACACATTCGCCCTTCAGAGCCGGTGCAATGATAGTGTTCACGTTCTCAACGGCCTTCAGAACGCCCTTTCCGCCATAACGTTGTTTGTCGCCGTCGCGCAGTTCCAATGCCTCGTTCTCACCTGTTGAAGCCCCCGATGGAACACTCGCGCGTCCCATCACTCCGTTCTCCAACGTCACCTCTACCTCCATCGTGGGATTGCCACGGGAGTCGAGGATTTCCCTTGCGTGTACTTTCTCGATTCTCATACTCATTAATTTTAGGTCATTCTGCTCTTTATTATCACCTACAAAGATACCAACTGTTTCGCATCCGACAAAACAGGATGGCTCATCAATAATAAATATTTTGGCTTTTTTCTCATTATATAAACTTTGTTCAATTAATATGGCTCACCCGATAAATATAGGGGGGAAGTCTTTTATTAGATATTATGCCGCACCTTTGCACACACTTTACGCAATGCTCAGAGTATTTAAGGCTGGATTACTCCAGTACTGAAGCCAAAATACTTGAGTAATCAGGCCGGAAATACTCGAGTACTGCGCCCAAATTACTCGAGTACTGCGGCCAAATTACTCAAGTATTGCGCCATAGTACTATGCTGTTCGACCGAAATAGGTTGCCCCCCTGTATTTATCGGATGCCCCATTAATATTCTTCTCACCACAGAGGCACAGAGAACACAAAGTTTATAATTCTATTGGGATATAGAGGCAACGCTTGAAGCGTTGTGAGAACACAGAGCCAATATTATATGTACGTGTTATGTTATCACACTTATGGCTCTGGGTACTCTTCATGCCAAAGGCATTAACTTCTTATGATACTTTTCCTCCGTGTTCTCTGTGCCTATGTGGTAAAGATTATTGCCCGTTCAGGCGGTCGAAAAAGACGATTATTTCCTCCCACGTCTTGAACTCGTCGCTGCCCAACCGGATAGCCGTTCCGAGGAAATCATCCCGCTCGGCAGTGCTCACGAGATAGTCGCCATAGATGGTTCCGACGCTGTTGGTGAACACCGTGCGGTTCCATGCCGGCGCACTGAGATACTCTTCGACCCACGTCATAACCTCGATCGTTGCATCGGGACGTGCCGACGGAGCATCAGCCACGACATAAACATTATAGTTCTCTATCAGAAACTCGTATGCCTTGCGCTGACTCGACAGCGGTTTGCCGTATGAATCGTGAAGCGCATCATAATGAATGAATACCGAACGGCGCTCACGACCGCTCTGCCGGTCGTCTATCCGCCGGATAATCGGAATGAGATAGTGCGCCACCACCTTGTCTTCGAGACGGTGCCCGCCATGAAAACGTATTGCCTGCGGATAGTGTTCAAGGAACAGTCCGTAGGTGTTCACCGTAGTATCGTTGTCGCCGAACAAGCCGAACACCCTGCCGCGCTCCTCGTCTGTGATACTGGCGAAATTAAGTTCTGTGATGTCGCGATATTCCTTCACGAGTGCTTTCGTAACTATAAACTCCTGCACACCATCCTTACGCGGATTCTGAAACACCTGTTTTCCCGTCATTCCGTGTTCCTTCATCGTGTCTGCCATACGGAATGCCGGGTTCACGACAATACGGTCGAAGCCCGAAAGCATCTCCGTGTACATACCGCCCATCGACGTTCCGATGATAAGGTCGGGTTGTTTGGTCTCTGCCAATTGCCTTAGCATAGCCACGGCCTCCTCCGGATGCAGCGGCACATCGGGTGCGATGACCTCACACTGCGGCATATACTCACGCAGAAGCTGTGCCGTATGCGTCGCTCCCGACGACCCGAAGCCGTGTATATACATAATTTTCTTGCCCGCCATGAGGTCGGGAAAAGTCTTGCGATATTGATTTTCCATTCTACAACATATTATATCAATGTACAAAGATAGTGCAAACGAGCGCAAAGAGAATTTATTCTCGATTTGCCGAATGCAGCCTATCTTATGCAAAGATAGTGCAAACGAGCGCAAAGAGAATTTATTCTCAATTTGCCGAGTGCAGCCTATCTTATGCAAAGACAATGCAAGCCGAATGCAATAGAGCTTGTTCTAAATTGCTGAGGCGCAGCTTGTCTTATGCAAAGATACTTGTTTTTTTCTCTCATCCGCCGTTTTCCGTCTTCTTAATTCATATTTTGTTAATCTATATGTAACATTTCTATAATATCACCTCCTTAATTTTGCCGGCGAATACAAACATTTAAGATTTATGGGAAAATTATTAAGGTTAGTTTCTTTTTTTATTTTGTCCGCCGTTGTCATAAACACGTGGGCAAACGGTGAATTATCAGAAAAGGCTGGTGCCGTGCGCGGACGTATTGTCGATGCCGAGAACAATGTATTGCCGGGCGCATCCGTCTACATTAACACACTGCACGCAGGCGTAACGAGCGATATAAACGGCTTTTACACAATATCAAATATTGAACCAGGTACATATACTGCAACTGTACGGTATGTGGGTTACTCACCTGTTGAGACAAAGATACTCATCGTTGCCGGGCGCACCATCGAAAAGAATTTCACACTTGATGCAGGGGTGGAACTGAAAGAAGTCGTAGTAAACGGTGCTTTCTCCGGACAACGCAAAGCAATAAACTCGCAAAAGAACAATATGGGCATTACAAACATTGTATCTGCCGACCAAGTCGGGAAATTCCCCGACTCCAACATCGGCGACGCACTGAAACGCATATCGGGAATAAATGTACAGTACGACCAGGGTGAGGCCCGTTTCGGACAAGTGCGCGGCACAAGTGCCGACCTCAGTTCTGTCTCTGTGAACGGCGACCGCATACCTTCGGCAGAGGGAGACACCCGCAATGTGCAGCTCGACCTCATACCCGCCGACATGATACAGACAATAGAGGTGAACAAGGTCGTTACATCCGACATGGATGGTGATGCCATCGGAGGCAGCATTAATCTTGTAACGAAAAGCTCACCGTTCCGCCGTTTCTTCAACGCTACAGCAGGAAGCGGATACAACTGGGTGAGCAAAAAGGCACAGCTCAACCTCGGTCTGACATACGGCGACAGATTCTTCAACAACCGGCTCGGACTTGTTGTTTCCGCATCCTATCAAAACGCGCCATCCGGCTCTTATGACACAGAATTCGTATGGGAGCAGGGAGAAAACGGCAAGCCGTATGTCAACGACTACCAGATACGCCAGTATTATGTAACACGTGAGAGACAAAGCTACTCCGCCGCATTGGACTGGGACATTAACACCAACAACAAGCTCTATTTCAAGGGTATATTCAACAACCGAAATGACTGGGAGAACCGCTACCGTACCACTCTAAAGGATCTCGACGAACAGGGACAGGCAACCGTTCGCGTGCAGACAAAGGCCGGTACGCCCGACAACCGCAACGCACGGCTTGAACGTCAACGCACGATGGACTTCACTTTGGGCGGCGAGCATCTTTTCGGAGCGTTGCAGATGGACTGGCACGCCGGATATGCCCGTGCCACCGAGGAACGCCCCAACGAGCGATACATTGACTTCGAGTTGAAAAAGCAGAAATTTGACGTTGACCTTAGCGATGAGCGCCGTCCTTTCGCAAAGCCACTCGACGGATACACAATGACTTTGGGCAATGACTTCAAGCTGAAAGAACTGACCGAGCAACAGGAAGACATTGTGGAACAGGACTTGAAAATAGCCACAAACTTCAAACTGCCGTTCAAGAACGGAAATAAGCTGAAGTTCGGTGCAAAGATAGTACGCAAGACGAAAGACAAGGATATAGACTTCTATGAATACACGCCATTGGACCAAAAGGCATTCATGCAGAACAGTCTGGAAAACATCACAGACCAGACAAACAGTCACTTCATGCCCGACTCCAAATACCGTGCGGGGCTATATGCGAGCAAGGAGTATACAGGCTCACTAAATCTTGACGACCCTTCGCTCTTCGAGAAAGAACAGATACAGGAAGAACTCGCCACAAACTTCAACGCCCGTGAGACTGTAAGCTCCGGCTACATCAGACTTGACACGCACCTCACACGCAACATTGAACTCACTTCAGGACTGCGTCTGGAGCATACCAGCCTTGCATATACCGGACGCTCGTATGACGCCGATGAAGACATCACGACACCCACGGAGAGAAAGAGGAGCAGTTATGCCAATTTCCTGCCGTCGCTGCTGCTGAAATGGAATGTCAACGACGATTTCAAGGTGCGCGGCTCATTCACCCAGACACTCTCGCGTCCAAAGTATTCGGCACTCGTTCCAAGCGTGAACATCAAACGCTCAGACGATGAGATAACGCTCGGAAACTCCGACTTGGAGCCAACGATGTCTTATAACCTCGACATTTCCGCCGAATACTACTTCCGCAGCATCGGCCTTGTCAGTGCCGGAGTGTTCTACAAAAAAATCGATGACTTCATTGTTGACCTGACGCGCACCAATGTGGAGTATCAAGGACACGTGTACAAACTCTTCTCACAACCACAGAATGCCGGTAACGCAAACCTCTTTGGCGTGGAACTCGCATACCAGCGTGATTTCGGATTCATCACACCGGCTCTGAAATGCCTCGGATTCTACGGAACATACACATACTCACATTCGAGAGTAAAGGATTTCAACTTTGAAGGACGCGAGAACGAAAGCGGTCTAAGCCTGCCCGGCTCACCCGAACACACTGCAAACCTGTCGCTCTATTTCGAGAAGAAAGGACTTAATATGCGTCTGTCATACAACTTCGCTTCCGACTTTATAGACGAAATGGGACAAAGTTCTTTCTATGACCGCTATTATGACAAGGTGGGCTATATGGACTTTAACGCCAGCTACACCTTCGGCAAGAAGTTCAAGACCACAATATATGCCGAAGCCAACAACTTGCTGAACCAACCGCTACGCTACTATCAAGGCACCAAAAACCGCACGGCACAGGCAGAGTATTATGGTGTGAAAGTGAATGCAGGAATAAAAATCAATTTATAGACAGTTTAACAAAAAAAAGAAATAAAATCATGAAAAGGAAAACAATACTGTTATTGGCACTCCTCGTGTGCCGCATGGCTGTGGCTCAGATTACGGATTACAGCATCTTCGACAAGAAACTGAACTTCTATGTTGTGAACGATATGGGGCGTAACGGATATTACGACCAGAAAACCATAGCCGCCCTGATGGGAGATATGGCCGAGAAGGTAGGGCCGGAGTTTGTCGTTGCCACCGGCGACATACACCATTTCGACGGAGTGCAGAGTATATCAGACCCGCTTTGGATGACAAACTACGAACTTATATACTCTCATCCGGAACTGATGATAAACTGGTTTCCCGTGCTTGGCAATCATGAATACCGCGGCAACACGCAGGCAGTAGCCGACTATTCCGGCGTGAGCCGCCGCTGGAATATGCCCGCACGATACTACACGCGCTCGTTCCGCAAGAAGAATGTAACCATACGGGTGGTATGGATAGACACCACTCCACTGATAGACAAGTATCGCAAAGAAAGCGATCAATATCCTGATGTCTGCAAACAAGATGCAGAAAGACAACTTTCATGGGCTGACTCTGTGCTGAATGCAGCAAAAGAAGACTGGGTGATAGTAGCCGGACATCACCCGATATACGCCGAAACGCCCAAAGACGAAAGCGAGCGTAGCGATATGCAGTCTCGTCTCGACCCAATTCTGCGCCGTCATAGTGTAGACATATATATCAACGGGCATATCCATAATTTCCAGCACATACGTGTTCCCGGCTGCGACACAGACTATATCACCAATTCTGCCGCCGCATTAAGCCGCAAAGTGAAGCCCGTGGAGGGCACGGTATTCTGTAGCCCCGAAACAGGTTTTTCCATAATCTCGGCAGACAAGAAGACTCTGCGCCTGTATATGATTAACAAGAACGGGGACATAATACATACTGTTACACGGAGCAAATAGCTCTAACAGGTATGGTGAGAAGTATAGTGATTTACAGGAAAAGGGATAATGGCTTCTTCTACTTCTTTTCTGCCAATCCGTCCAGAAATGCAAGTCCTTTGGCTGTCAGGAAATACCTTTGACCTGAATGGCGTGGTTTTTCCGGATATAACAATGAAACAAAACCAAAGTCTATTGCAGGATTAAGGTATAAACTCAAGAAATTATCCCTTCCTTTCAGTTGCATATTCGCCATTATCGCCTTTGCTGACAACTGCTCCCCGGCAATGGCCCGAACCAAACGTTGGATTTCAGGACTCGCAATAACACTCTCATGCCCCACTTGTCCTGCGCTTGTCCTGTGCTTGTCCTGTGCTTGTCCTGTGCTTGTCCTGTTCATATTGGGTTGCTCGCTCCATTCTGCCGACGCATTGATATGAAGGTAACGGTTGCGAAGCACCCAACCATCTCCTAACAACAAGTTACGGAAAAAGCGTTCCAAATATACCGGCGTATAATCAATGCCTTTACACACATTCTTATAGTTGGCACGCACTAATGCGTTTCGGAAATACCAAGAATGATTAGCAAAGAGATTATTGTTTACATTAAATCCTATTGAACGCAAATATTGAATGGTAAATACTGCCATCGTACGTGTGTTTCCCTCACCAAACATATGCTGTATTTGCCTGTGGATATTCCACCTCAAGGATTATTACGATGCCACAAATCCATTTTGTTTTTTTATTTTAACCAGTTATTAGTCATTCTTATTTAAGTTGTACAATCCTCAGGATGCTCAAATATTATTTCCCAGCATTGTGTTATCCAATATATCGGACAAGGGGCATCGTCGGCAAACTTTATGTCTGATAGCAATGATTTGTCGAAAGGCTCTGTATTAAGCTGAGTCTTGAATGTCTCAACATCAAAATTGAATACGGCATTTATGTATTTCCAGTTTGCATTCATAATTATCTTGGTACAACACCCATAACATTGTTCTTTGGTAAGTAATAATCAATTATCATGTGCAATATTACAAAATATTTTGAGAATGACATTCGTATGCTGTCAGAAATTTTATTGTTTCTCTCGATTTATGTTTCTATAAACGAGAAAAAAGTGGTAAAGACTGGCAAGTCTGAACACACAATTACTGGATTCTTTTGCTTTATTATACGCTCCCAAAAGGCTTTTCTTCCCTTTAGTTTTCAAAAAAGGGAGAATGATGACAGCATAAAATAACGTGAGTCCGATGAATTATATTGTCAGTCTCAGCCGCATTCGTTTTTACAGTCTTTACATCTCAGTCTGATACGGAGGTTATCTATATAGACTATTTCCTCTATTTAGAAAATAATATTTATGGTTTTCTGCAAAAAACATAAATATAATATTGGTTGTCTAATCTTTTTTAATTATTTTTGCTAAAAAACCAAAGGAAGAAATGAAATTCCATTTTTGCAGACAATTAGACTGTATGGATTGTGGCCCAGTATGTTTGTGTATGATTGCCAAACATTATGGAGCTAACTACTCTATACAAGAACTAAGAGATATTGCTTGTATAACGCGAGTTGGAGTTAGCCTTCTTGGAATAAGTGAAGCTTCTGAAAAAATAGGACTACGAGCAACTGCTGTTCAAGTTTCTTTAGAATATTTTGTGAATAATGCGAAAACACCATGTATAGTACATTGGAATCAACAGCATTTTGTAGTTGTATATAAGATAAAGAAAAGTTTTTCAGCAAAAACTCATATTTTTTATATTGCAGATCCTGCATACGGCTTGATAAAATACGAAGAAGAAAAATTTATTAGGTGTTGGTGTGGTACAAAACATAATGGAAAGAGTGTTGGTATTGCTATGTATTTTACCCCTACACCTGACTTCTATCAAAAAGGACATTGTAAAAAAAGACAAATAAAATTAAAGTCGTGTATAGAATACCTCAAACCATATAAGGCTCTCTTTTCTCACATACTTTTAGGCCTATTGGTAGGCAGTGTTATTCAATTGTCTTTTCCTTTGTTGACACAGTCTATCGTTGATTATGGAATAGAAGAAAACAACTTAAGCTTCATACATTTAATATTAATAGCCCAATTATTTTTAGTTTTGAGTTATAGCATAATTGATATTATACGCCGTTGGACATTATTACATATAAGTACACGCATCAACGTTTCTTTAATGTCTGATTTTTTAATGAAAATAATGAAGTTGCCCATGATTTTTTTGACTCAAAATTAATGGGAGATTTGATACAAAGGATAGATGACCACAAAAGAATTGAGGATTTTTTAACAACGACTATCCTCAATTCTATCTTTTCTACTTTTACTATAATAATATTCGGCATTATTCTAATAATGTATAATGTAAGAATGTTCTTCATCTTGTTGATAGGCAGCTCTTTGTATCTATTTTGGGTTTCTTTATTCATGAAAAAACGTTCAGATCTTGATCACAAAAATTTTGCAACTATGGCTGTTTATCAAAGTGATATTATAGAACTCATTGAGGGAATGCAGGAAATAAAACTGACAGGCAGTGAACAGCAAAAAAGATGGAGATGGGAAAATTTACAAGCAAGTATATTTCAAATTAAATTACAATCTTTGTCATTGGGACAATGGCAACATGTAGGCGGAGTCCTTCTTAATGAAATTACAAGCATTTTTATAACTATTCTGTCTGCAACAGCTGTTTTAAAAGGAGAACTGACATTAGGCGGTATGCTTTCGGTACAATATATAATAGGACAGTTACAGAGTCCTATACATCAATTTGTTAGTATAGCCCAACAAATACAAGATGCGAAAATAAGTTTAAATAGATTGAATGAAATACATAACAAAGATGATGAAGAAGCCGCAAATGTCAAAAGAAAAATTGTAGTTACAGGAAAAGATTCTATAGTTTTTGACAACGTCAGTTTTTCATATGGAAATTCAAGATCAAAGTATGTTTTAAGTGATTTATCACTAACGATTCCTCATGGTAAAACTACTGCGATTGTTGGACTAAGTGGTAGTGGTAAAACCACTATGATAAAATTAATGTTGGGATTTTATACAACATCCAAAGGTACTATAAGGATTGGAAACGATGCTATTGAAAAATATAGCTATAAAGAATTGCGAAAACATTGCGGGGTAGTAATGCAAGACGGATTTATCTTTAGTGACACTATTGCAAACAACATCGCAGCAGGGGCTACGAAAATAGACAAGAGGCTCTTAAAGCAAGCTGCACAAATGGCTAACATTGAAAATTTCATAATGTCGCTACCGCTAAGATACAATACAATTATAGGCAACTCTGGAATTGGCTTGAGCCAAGGACAAAAACAGCGAGTATTAATCGCCAGAGCCATATATAGAAATCCCGATTATGTTTTTCTTGATGAAGCGACTAATGCATTAGATACTATGAATGAGCGGTGTATAATTTCTAACCTGAATCAGGTTTTCAGAGGTAAAACGATTGTTATAGTTGCACACAGGCTAAGTACTGTTAAGAATGCAGACAATATTGTAGTTTTAGAAGAAGGCAGGATTGTCGAACAAGGCAACCATGAATTTCTTATAAGAAAGAAAGGAAGATATTTTGATCTTATAAAGGAACAATTAGAAATAGCAAATACATAGATAACAATAATAAATATGGATAATCATTCTGAAAATATAGAGTTAATATATAATAATACAGAAAGGATATTAAAAGATCCACCACATTGGAAAATAAGAATGGGTAATTATATAATTTTCTGTATTGCTTTATTGGTTAGTCTTGTTTTCGTAGAAATAAAATACCCTTATTCAATAAAGATACCTGTAATGACAATACTAAACGAAAAAGAGAGTAAAGTTTCCATAAATTTACAATATGCAGGGTTAGTATCACAGTTAAAACCAGGAATGGAAATAGAGATAAGATTAGATAATTACCTTTCAGAAAATATATATATATTTGTAACACAAATAAAAAAAATATATTATAATAGCAATACCCATAAATATATTATAAAGATAGACACAAATGACATCTATTCATTAAGAAATACATTTAAGACAACCTCACTAAATGGAGAAATAAAAGTTGAATTAGAAGAATCGTGTTTATTAGAACATTTTTGTAGATCTTTTTAAGAAAAAACAAGAAATTTATTTTAAAATATGTGATTAATGATTATATTTGCACTATCAATAAAAGAAAGGAAAATATTATGAATATAACTTTTAATCCTAAATACGTATTAAAGAATGACGAAGGCTGTGTTTTGCTATTACCGAAAAAAGGGCTTGCTGATGAGAAAGGCTTTGACGACTCTGTTAATTCTGTGATACACCCTTTTTATGCTATGATGTTGTCATTTGTCAATGGAGATGAATATGATAGTGTTATAAATAATATCCATAAAGAATTAAATATCCCATACGATAAGATAAAGAGATTTATTGATCCATTAATAGAAAATAAAAAGCAAGTTGCCTTTAAATATAAGGAAACTTTATTAGGATTCCCAATAAATACAATATTAATATCAAATACAAAAAGATTTCCTGCCTATTCTCCTGCGGATTTTAAATATAATAATGTAAAGATACAAACGTGCAGGCATAAAACTCCAAGTACTATAACATTGATGCTCAATAACAAATGCTCTACAAATTGTATATATTGCTATGCAGACAAAAGGAAGCCAACAGATTGTAAAATTCCATTAGAAAGAATAAAAGAGCTTGTCAATGAAGCAAAAAAAATAAAAGTCATTTCTTTCGACTTAATTGGAGGAGAAGTTTTCTTATACAAGAATTGGAAACAACTTCTGCCTATATTCTATGAAAATGGGTTTGAGCCATTCTTATCAACAAAATGTCCTCTATCGGAAGAAGACGTTAAATTCTTACATGAAATAAAGATCCCCTGCCTTCAAATTTCATTGGACACAATGATACCAATGCACCTTAAAAATATTCTAAGAGTCGGGGATAGTTATATCAGAGAAATAAAAGAGACCTTTAAACTTCTTGAGAAATATAACATAAAAGTTGTAGTACATTCTATCGTTACAAACAGGAATGACTCTTGCGAAGATATGAAATCCATTTTCAATTTCTTACAAGAATTCAATAATATAAGATATTGGCTACCTGAAATAGCCGGGCCTTCTATATATACAGGTATTGATGATTATGACAGTTTTAAGGCACGTCGCACAAATATTATAAAATTGCAGAAAATTATAGATGAGTGTATCGCTATTTCCAAATTTAAAATAATAAATGGACTAAACAAATTGAACCCCATAGATAATGAAATAATAAAACAAAATTATGAAGAAAGAATGGAAAGTTTTTTGGACAGAGGGTTATGTGCAGGAAATTTTTCTCATATGTACATATTACCAACAGGTGATGTAACTATCTGTGAGGAGTTATATTGGCATCCCAAATTTATAATCGGAAATGTATTAGAAAGCGGATTGGATGAAATATGGAATTCCGACACTGCAAAGAATTTATATAACCTAAAGCAGAAAGACATATTAGAAGACAGCACATGCTCCAAGTGCGAAAGTTTTACAAAATGTAGAGAAGAAAACCAAATCTGTTATAGAGATACCATAAAAGCATACGGAGAGGATAAATGGTATTACCCAGATCCAAATTGCCCTAAAGCCCCAAAACATAAGAACAGTATAGAAATATGATAAGAAGAAAAGGGTTTTTCGTATCCGCTGTATGCCTAATCTTTATGATACCAGCCTGCAATATGGTGGCACAGAACAGGCTTCGCATTCAGGGATACGTGGTAGACAGTGGGAACATCCCCGTGCCGATGGCAAATATTTTGTTGGTTGGCAGGAATGACACTGTGAGAACAACAACGAAAAGCAACGGCTTGTTTATCCTTGACGGTGTCAAGGGAGTACACTGTAAAATGTGTATTTCCCACGTAGGCTTTGAGACAAAGGAAATCGTTTTTGACAAATTGTCTGTTGATACAGACTTGGACAGCATCACGATAACGGAAACCACAGTAGACATGGAAGAGGCATTAGTGACAGCACGGGCAACAAGAATTACCACAGACCGCCGTCTGTTGTATCCCACAGAAAGGCAGAAGGAATTGTCCGCAGACGGAATAACCCTTATGGGTGTTATGAAAATGCCGAGGCTGACGGTAATCCCGGGAAGCAAAGACGTGAAATATTGGGGAAAGGGAACGCTGAAATACTATATAAATGATGCGGAAGTAACCGTAGAACAGGTAATGGCTGTAAATCCAAGTGATGTCGTCAGGGTGGAATACATAGACAGACCGGGACTTGAATATTCCGTGGGGGAGGATGTCGGTCTTGTAATCAGGTTCGTCACACGAAGGACAGAGCGGGGAATGTCAAACAGCATAGTAGCCGACAAGGCGGTAAACCGCAATACAGGCAACATAAATATGGAAAGCAGAGTTAACTATAAACGGTCTGAATTTGCCATAAGCTATATCGGCGACTATACAGACTCCAAACACCACTTCAGCCCCGAATTCACGAGCGAGACTTTCAATCTTGCAGCAGGAAGCCTGTACCGTAGGGAAGAGACCACAAGAATTGTTACGAAAGACAATAGTCACGACATAGCTGCAGCGTATTTCCACAGGACACCCAACAAAGACCTGTTCTCTGTGAAGGCGGGAGTTAGACGGAACAATGTCCCCGGCAACCGCAACAATTCTATCTTGTATAACTCTGGGTTGAGGAATGACACAACAGCGACATCAAGATACAACTCCGAGAAAAGCACAGTGTTCACATCCAGATTGCATTATCGCCGTCTTTTAGACCGCCGAAAAATGATAATGTTCGATGCTGCCTTTTATATCTCCGACACAGACATGGAGGAGAACTATGAAGAATATAACGATGTAGTCTCCATAACCGATATACGGAGAGACGTGGACGCGAAATCGAGAGGTGCTTCTTTGAATGGGCTCTTCTGGAACCGTTTCTCTGAAAAACTGGCGTTGCAGACTTCCCTAAACTTCTCTGCCAATACGGCGGAGAGTAGTTACGGCGGTAGCATATCAGGCTATTCCGAGTTGCAAAGGTATATTACGTCATTGAAAAACAACTTGTCTTTTGTAAGCGGAGCTGTCAATGCCGATCTAATGTTGGATCTTGCACTGAACCATACTAATATAAAAGGAGTTTACAAATATACACGGTTTGAACCGCGTTTCAGTCTTTCGGGCAGATACAGGTTTGACGACAGCAACTATGCCGGAGCATCATTCAGCTATGTACAGACACGCCCCGAGGCAGGCGACCTCAGCCATGTGACGCAGGTGATAGATGACATACAGGTAAGGCGTGGCAATCCAGACCTTAAACGGGGCTACTCCATGGGATGCGACCTTGACGGAAATTTCACTATAGGTAAGTTTGAGTTTTACCCCTATATAAATTGCTATTATTCCCAAAACGAAATACAGGAGGAGACTTTCCTTGAAGGAAACACGGTTGTCCGTATGCCGAGTAACTTCAAATATGTGAAAGTCCTTAAAGCAGGGATTGACATTTCCGCCGATGTGGCGGAATGGCTGTCGGCGACCATAGCATTTGGCAATAATTGGTTTGCAAGCAAAAGCAAGTCTACAGGCATTAAATATGACTACAACAAGATGTGGATCCGTGCTGATGTCAGCCTGATGTGGAAGAAATGGATGCTTACATATAATGTGTGGACACACAACAACGACTTTTACGGACAGGTGCTTGAAACAAGTGGTAGAGCCATGTCGTTTTCCTTGTCGCGTGTATGGATGAACAACCGGCTCTCCACATCATTGCGCCTACAGAATCCTTTTTCCAGGAATTTCTCAAAGCAGGGCGTAGTGAACTATTCGGATGTGGCCCCATACGAAAACTGGAACCGCTCTGATTACGGATTTCGGATGCTTACCTTGAATGTCGTGTATAAGTTCAATATCGGGCGCAAGTCCTCTGAAAGCAATATAGTGACAGACGTAGAACCGCAAAATAATATAGTAAGCAGCCGCAAGTCTGCTGAGATAAGATAACACTATTATTAATTTCTAAAAAAACAGAATTATAAAAAAACAAAACGACTTGGTGATGTCACAACATGAAAAACAGGACGACATTAATATCTTATTAGATGCAGAAATGATGGATGCCGTAATTGGTGGTTCATGCGCTAATAGTTGTAAAAAAGGATGTGTACAGCAATGTAAACATGCTTGTGCGTCCAGTTCAAAAGAAAATATAACAATCTCACCAAGCGATAGTTTGGTGAATAAAATCAATTCAGACATAAAGAAACCAACTTCAGGAGGAGGTAACACAAAATAAATTGAACCTGGAGAAACGACAAACAGAACAAAAAAGAGGATGTACCAAGATACGGAAATATGGAAGAACTCCTGTATTTTTGATACATCCTCTTATTATTAACTGACCTGAAAAGAACACACGACTGTCTTTATCGGCAGACCTTACTTATCATATTTCTCCTTTATATGCTCCTCGTATTCGGCGAGTTCACGCTCCCCGATGTGTGCCAAACCGTAATGCTCATCGTGCTGGGAGAAGTCGAGACCCACCTTTTCACTCTGTGCCGACACGCGCATAGGTATCATCTTGTCTATCAGCCAGTAGCCGAAATAGCTCATTACGAAGGTGTAGGCAATGACAATAGCTACGGCAAGAAGATGGTAGAGGAACACCACGAAGCCCTCCCATGTGCCGGCAATAAGACCCTCTTGGATGAAGATACCGGTAAGCACGGTGCCGAAGATACCACCCGTGCCGTGCGTCGGGAACACGTCAAGAGCATCGTCGATACGGCTCTGACTGCGCCAGTGTACTGCGATGTTGCAGATTATGGTTATCACGAACGAGATGAAGATGCTCTGCCCGACGGTGACATAGCCCGCCGATGGCGTGATTGCCACAAGACCGACAACGCAACCCACGGCCGCTCCCATGGCAGACGGCTTGCGACCGCGCAGGCAATCGAAGAAAATCCATGTCATCATGGCTGTGGCGGATGCGGTGTTGGTATTGAGGAACGCCTTCACGGCTACGCCATCGGCATGGAGCGAACTGCCGGCGTTGAAGCCGAACCAGCCTAACCACAGCATGGCTGCGCCAAGAAGGACAAACGGGATGTTGGCAGGCTCACTCTTGCGCGTGGCTGCATGGCGGCGTCCGAGGAATATCGCACCGGCAAGGGCGGCTACTCCGGAAGACGCGTGTACCACAATTCCACCGGCAAAGTCTACTACTCCCCACTTCAGAAACAGTCCGTCGGGATGCCATGTCATGTGAGCGAGCGGACAATAGATTACCACGAAGAAGAAAATCATGAAGAACATATAGCCCGAGAAGCGCACGCGCTCGGCGAAAGAGCCGGTGATGAGCGACGGGGTGATGATGGCGAACTTCATCTGGAACAGTGCATAGAGCGCGAGCGGAATGGTTGCACCGCCGAGGATGTTGCCAGTAGGAGTGGTGTAGACATCTGCGCCTACATTGTCGAACATCAGGAACGTCAGCGGGTTGCCTATTATACCGCCTATGTCGTCGCCGAAACAAAGGCTGAAACCGAACACTACCCACAACACACTTATTATTCCCATGGCTATGAAACTCTGCAACATGGTGGATATGACGTTCTTCGCGCCTACCATTCCTCCGTAGAAGAACGACAGTCCGGGTGTCATCATCAACACAAAGATTGTCGCCGTGATGAGCCAAGCCACGTCGGCGGCGTTGATTTTACTGAAATCGCACTCGAACGACGGTTCTTTGGCAAACAGTCCGGCAACGGCTATTATTATCATTGCCGACATTAGTATCATCCATCTCTTTTTCATTGTCTTGCTGTTTAAATGTATTTTCTTTTAATGTTAAATCTTATACAAATTGTACAGAGCCCTTGTACTAATTATACAGAGCCCTTGTACTAATTGTACAGAGCCCTTGTACTAACAGTACAGAGCCTTTGTACAAACTGTACAAGACCATTGTAGCACTCTGTACTCTTCTCCGGCGGATTTCAAGACCGCCACAAACACCTTCTGACTCCCATGTTTTACGCCTGCCGTATCAATAAGCCTGCTCGTGAACGCCGCTCACGGCACGCCCGCTCGGGTCGTTCATATTCTTGAAAGCCTTGTCCCACGCCAGCGCCTCGGCGGTGCTGCAAGCCACGCTCGGCACACTCGGCACGCTCAGTGCAGCTGAGTCTGACGGGAAGTGTTCGGCGAAGATAGAGCGGTAGTAATACTCCTCCTTGTTGCGCGGCGGGTTTATTGGGAACCGCTCGGCAGCGTGTGCCATCTGCTCGTCGCTCACCGCCGACTCGGTAATCTGCTTCAGAGTGTCTATCCACGAGTAGCCCACTCCGTCGCTGAACTGCTCTTTCTGACGCCAAGCAACTTCCTCGGGAAGCATATCTGCGAATGCCTCGCGCACGATTTTCTTCTCCATTGTCTGCCCCGGACACATCTTAGCCTCGGGATTTGTGCGCATCGCCACATCTAAGAACTCCTTGTCGAGGAACGGCACGCGCCCCTCCACACCCCATGCCGACAGACTTTTGTTGGCACGCAGACAGTCGTACATATACAGTTTGGACAGCTTGCGCACCGTTTCTTCATGGAACGCTTTCGCGTCGGGAGCCTTATGGAAGTAGAGATAGCCGCCGAAAATCTCATCGGCACCCTCTCCGCTGAGCACCATCTTTATGCCCATCGACTTGATGACGCGTGCGAGGAGATACATAGGTGTGGACGCGCGCACGGTGGTAACGTCGTAGGTCTCGATGAAATAAATCACGTCGCGGATGGCATCGAGGCCTTCCTGTATGGTATAGTTGATTTCGTGGTGCACCGTTCCGATGTGGTCGGCAACGAGTCGTGCCTTTGCAAGGTCGGGCGCTCCCTTCAGTCCCACGGCAAAGGAGTGCAGACGGGGCCACCATGCCGGCGACTTACTGTTGTCCTCGATACGTTTCTGCGAGAATTTCTCGGCTATTGCGCTTATCACACTTGAGTCGAGACCGCCGCTGAGCAACACGCCGTAGGGCACATCGCTCATCAGTTGGCATCGAACGGCATCCTCCAATGCGTCATGGATGGCCTCAACACTTGCTCCGTTGTCCTTCACTGCCTCGTAATCGAACCAGTCACGTGTATAATATCGCTTCATCCCCGGCTCACGGCTCCAATAGTAATGTCCCGGCAAGAACGGCTCGTAGCGGTCGCATTGTCCCTCAAGGGCTTTCAGTTCGCTTGCCACATACACCTTGCCGTCTTTATCGTAGCCTATATAAAGAGGTATCACGCCGATGGGGTCACGGGCAATCAGGAACTCGTCGCGCTCAGCATCGTAAAGGCAAAAGGCGAAGATGCCGCTGAGATTTTCTAAAAAAGAGGTGAGAGGTTGGAGGTTGGAGGTAAGAGAAATGCCTTCCTCCTTGTCAGTTATGAGGGTATTCTCTTGCCCCTTACCTCTTACCTCTAACCCCTGGTCGCGCTCAAAGGCTGAAATCATCTCCCTATACAACGCAAGAATCACCTCACAATCGCTGCCGGTTTGAAACTCATACTGTCCGGCGAAGTGTCTGCGGATGTCCTGATGATTGTATATCTCGCCGTTGACGGCCAGCACCTGCTTCTTATCGGGCGAGAAAAGCGGCTGTTTTCCTGATTCGGGGTCGACTATAGACAGCCTCTCATGGGCGAGAATGGCCGAACCGCCGCAGTAGATTCCGCTCCAGTCGGGACCACGATGACGAATTTTCTGGCTCATGCGGAGGGCCTTCTGGCGCAACTCCGCTGTTTGTTCCTGAACATTCAGGATAGATACTATTCCACACATATTGTCTTATTCTTTTATTGTTATTATTAAGTTTGCTGTTTAAAAGTTGACAATTAAACGGGTTGCTTGTCTTTTTAGTTGACAAGCTGACGAGCAAACAACTTGTTTACTTATCCACCCGTCAACTTGTCAACTACCTATATATAGACCTATTGAGATTGTCAGTTGAAGCAAGACTCTCCATGCTCGTAGATATCAAGGCCTTCCTCTTCAATGCGCTTGTCTACACGCAATCCTACAAGCTTCTTTATTCCGAAGAACAGGATGCATCCCATTACGGCCGCCCAAGCGTCGATACAGAGGATACCGAGAGACTGCGCGCCGAGGAATCCCCAACCGTGGCCGTAGAACAAACCTGAATCTACAGCGAGCAAACCAGTCATAAGAGTTCCGAGGATACCACATACTCCGTGTACAGAACTTGCACCTACCGGGTCGTCAATGTGCAGCTTAGAGTCGATGAACTCAATAGAGAATACGAGAACCACACCGCATACGAGTCCGATTATCACTGCTCCGACAGGCGAAACGAGGTCGCAGCCTGCTGTGATGCCCACCAGTCCGGCAAGAACACCATTCAGTGTGAGTGAGAACGACGGTTTGCCGTATTTAACCCATGTGGTGAACATCGTTGCTACACCACCGGCAACCGCTGCGAGGTTTGTCGTAAGGAACACGTGAGATATGGCAGCGCAGTTCACTTCGCCCGATGCAGCGAGCTGAGAACCCGGGTTGAAGCCGAACCATCCAAACCAAAGAATGAATACACCAAGTGCCGCCGCCATGAGGTTGTGGCCCGGGATGGCACGACTTGTACCGTCTTTGGCGTATTTACCTATGCGCGGACCGAGAGCAATAGCGCCAACAAATGCGAGAACGCCGCCAACAGAGTGTACGATGGCCGAACCGGCAAAGTCATGGAATGTCGTTCCGAAGACGTTCATCATAAAACTACCAGCTTCTCCGTTGCATAGCCAGCCTCCGCCCCATGTCCAATGACCTTCAACGGGATAGATAATGAGCGATATTAATATGGAATAAACCACGTACATATTGAACTTTGTGCGCTCGGCCATAGCACCTGACACGATTGTTGCGGATGTCGCACAGAATACTGTCTCGAATATCAGAAAACCTTCAACAGGCAAATCGCCTTTGTAAAAAGAAAGGTCGCCGAAGTTCGGCATACCTATGAACCCGGCTCCGTCGCTTCCGAACATAAAACCGAAGCCCACGAACCAAAACAGCAACGAGCCGAACATAAAGTCGACGAAGTTCTTAAAGAGGATGTTAGCGGTGTTCTTGCTGCGCGTAAATCCGGCCTCACAAAGGGCAAAACCCGGCTGCATGAAGAACACAAGCATTGCTGCGAGCAACATCCATACCGTATCTAATGATAAACCTAATTCTTGTACTGTCATAATATTGTGTTTGTTGTTTTGTTGTTACCCATATTTCCCAAATTATTTTTCCTGCTCTGCGTTGTACAAAGCGATGTCGCCACGCTCTCCCGTCCTTATTCTCACGGTGTCTTCGACAGGTATTACGAAGATGCGTCCGTCTCCGATCTCTCCGGTCTGGGCTGCTTTCTGTATGGCGTTGATTGTCTTCTCCACATTTTTGTTGCGCACAACAACATTCAAAAGCACGCGTTCGATGGAGCTTGTATCATACATGACTCCACGATAGATTCTCGCTTGTCGCATCTTACCCTCTCCACGCACATCGTAATAGGAGAACCATTCGATGTCGGCGGCAAGCAATGCTTCCTTTACATCCTCGAACTTTGTCTTACGGATGATAGCTTCAATCTTCTTCATCTTTTACCTTTTATTTACGTTAATACTCTTTTTACCTTACATCTTGTAAGTTTTCAACTGCAAAATTACGACAAATTGATATTAAAAGCGTTATGTTTTAATCTTTTTGATTATATATTTTAAGTTCTAATTACATTTGTTTCAGTTTTCACGGCATTTACTTTCAAACTGCAACCTATTTATAATAAAATACTAACAAACCGAAAGAAGAAAGTAAAAAGAAGATTTTTTCTGTTACCAAACAGTTTACATATCAGTCTTTTGTTGTACTTTTGCATCGTAATCAAAGCAAAAAGAAATCATTTGAACAAAACAGATAGCAAAATGACAAACAAGATTCACTTCACAAAGATGCACGGGGCAGGCAATGACTACATATACGTCGACACCTTATTATATAATATCCCCGACCCGGAAGCAGCCGCCATAGCATGGAGCGCGCCACACACAGGCATCGGGAGTGACGGTCTCGTGCTGATTTGCAAGTCTACCACAGACGCAGCCGACTACCGTATGCGCATATTCAATGCCGACGGCAGCGAGGCAATGATGTGCGGGAACGCATCGAGATGTATCGGGAAGTACCTGTTTGAAAATGGTTTGACAAATAAAACTGAGATAAATTTAGAAACGCTTTCGGGCATAAAGGTGCTCAACCTACATATAGCCGATGACGGAAAGACCGTGAAATCGGTAACGGTGGATATGCTGGAGCCACGCATGAGCGTACCGGAGCAATACACGCCCGTATCCGACGAGCCGCTGAAAGCAGCCTTCCGGACATTCAAAGGCACGTTTGTCTCGATGGGGAATCCGCATTACGTGGTGTTCGTGGACGACATAAAGGACATTGACATAGCTCGCTTCGGCAGCATTCTGGAACACGACAAGAGTTTTCCGCAGCGTTGCAACATCGAGTTCGCGCAGGTGGTGGGTACTAATAATATACGTACACGCGTGTGGGAACGAGGCAGCGGCATCACGATGGCGTGCGGAACAGGAGCCTGCGCAACAGCCGTGGCAGCATATCTGACGGGCAGGGCCGAGCGGAAATCGAACATTCTGATGGACGGCGGCACGTTAGAGATTGAATGGAACGAGGCCGACGGACACGTATATATGACCGGACCGGCCGAATTCGCCTTCGAGGGCGAAATCAACCTACCGGAGGCAAATGAAGAATAGAGCAAACTTAACAATCAAGGATAAAAGAAAATGGCATTAATAAACGAACATTTCCAGAAGCTGCAAAAGAACTATCTCTTTGCAGACATCGCAAAGAAGGTGAACGCCTTTAAGGTTTCACACCCTAAAGTGGAGCTGATAAGTCTCGGCATCGGCGACGTTACGCAGCCGTTGTGTCCCGCCGTAATCAAGGCGATGCACAAAGCGGTAGACGACATGGCGACTAAGGAGGAGTTCCACGGCTACGGCCCGGAACAGGGATACTTATGGCTTAGAGAGGCAATAGTGAAAAACGACTTCCTCCCGAGGGGTGTTCATCTCGACCCAAGCGAAATCTTCGTGAATGACGGTGCAAAAAGCGACACCGGAAACATAGGCGAGCTGATTCGCTGGGACAACAGCATGGCCGTCACCGACCCAATCTATCCTGTCTATATCGACTCGAATGTGATGAACGGACGCGCCGGAGTGTTCGAGAACGGCAAGTGGAGCAACGTTACATATATGCCGTGCAACGACAAGAACGGCTTCGTTCCGCAGATACCCGACCACCGCGTAGACATGATATACCTGTGCTATCCCAACAATCCTACTGGTATGGTCATCTCTAAAGAAGAGCTTCGCAAATGGGTGAACTACGCACTGAAGAACGACTCAATCATCTTCTACGACGCAGCCTATGAGGCTTACATCCAAGACCCGGACATTCCGCACACGATATACGAAATCCGGGGTGCGAGAAAGGTGGCGATAGAGTTCCGCAGCTACTCAAAGACGGCCGGATTCACCGGCATCAGATGCGGATATACGGTCATCCCGAAGGAACTTACAGCCGAGACGATGCAGGGCGAACGCCTTCCCCTCAACCCATATTGGGACCGCCGGCAGTGTACCAAGTTCAACGGAACGAGCTATATCAGCCAGCGTGCTGCCGAAGCGATATACTCGCCGGAGGGCAAGGAACAGGTGAAGGCGACCATAGCATATTATATGGAGAACGCGAGACTGATGCGCGAGACTCTCACAAAGCTCGGCCTGAAAGTCTACGGAGGCGAGAACGCGCCTTACATCTGGGTGAAGACTCCGGGCGGAACGGATAGCTGGAGATTCTTTGAGCAGATGCTCTATGGTGCCAACGTGGTGTGTACACCGGGTGTCGGTTTCGGACCGTCGGGCGAAGGCTTCATCCGTCTCACCGCATTCGGAGACCGCAACGACTGCAAAGAGGCCATGCGGCGCATCGGCAACTGGCTTCTGAACGTGAAAGAATAGCATAACACGGAGGTGCCGGACAAGTTTCTGTGAAGCTCCCGGCACCGCGACAACAACAATACAAACACAATTAAAAAGTAAAAAGATTATGGCTACATTGAAGAAAACAGTGCTACTGGCAATCGGACTGGTTGCCGTCAGCGCAAATGTCAAGGCTCAGAATGATTTAAAGGCTACCGTTGCAGCCGATGTCGTAAGTCAGTATATCTGGCGCGGACAGGATTTGGGACACGTGAGCTTACAGCCCACACTCGGGCTGTCGTACAAAGGACTGTCGCTGACTGCCTGGGGCAGCGTAGGTCTCACAGAGTCGAAAGACACAAAAGAGTTCGACCTCACACTCGCATACACCACAGGCGGCTTCAATGTAGGCATCACCGATTATTGGTTCGACTACAACGACGGCGGCGACCGGTACTTCAGCTATGCCGCACATAAGACAAACCACGTGTTCGAGGCCAACATCGGCTACGACTTCGGCGTGGCTTCCATACAGTGGTACACCAACTTTGCCGGCGCAGATGGGGTGAATAAGGACGGCGACCGCGCATATTCATCATACGTGGAGGTGGCTGCACCCTTCAAACTTGCCGGATGCGACTGGACGGCATCGGTTGGCGCTGTGCCTTACAGGACTTCTTTCTATGCCGATGCTGACGGTTTCGCCGTGACGAACGTGTCGGTCAAGGCTACAAAAGACATTAAAATAACCGACAGTTTCAGCGTTCCGATATTCGCAGGCATAACTGCCAATCCGAGTACGGAGAAGGCTTACTTCCTCGTTGGATTTACCCTACAGCCGTAAAAAAGGCAGTTACAGGCTCACAGGTAAGTAAGTCACTAAAATTAATATATTGTATATGCTTTTCCATAGATAGTATCGTTTAATTTGGGGACTTACTTACAGCTAATAACTTGATAATCCGGCAACTTATGAGCCTGTATTCAGACATATATAAAATAAAAGCGTTAACTTTGCACCCGCAAACTTAGTTAACAGACTTTGGAAAGAATAATAAAAAAGTAAAACCATAAAAGATTAAGAACAATGGCAAATTTAAGATTTGAGGTTGTAGCAGAAGCGGCCAAGAAGAAGCCCGTCTGCGTTGCCACACCAACAGAACGCCCGTCGGAATACTTCGGAAAGAACGTATTCAACCGCGCAAAGATGTATAAATATCTTCCACGCGAAGTCTATGAAAAGCTCATCGACGTAATGGATAACGGCACACGTCTCGACCGTTCGATTGCCGACGCGGTAGCCAAAGGAATGAAGCAATGGGCCGACGAGAACGGTGTTACGCACTACACCCACTGGTTCCAGCCTCTGACAGAAGGTACGGCAGAGAAGCACGATGCCTTCGTTGAGCACGACGGAAAGGGCGGAATGATTGAGGATTTCTCAGGAAAGCTGCTCGTTCAGCAGGAACCTGATGCCAGTTCGTTCCCCTCAGGCGGTATCCGCAACACGTTCGAGGCACGCGGCTACTCGGCTTGGGACCCAACATCGCCGGTCTTCATAATCGACGACACACTCTGTATCCCGACAGTTTTCATATCATATACGGGCGAAGCACTCGACTACAAGGCTCCGCTGCTGCGCTCCCTCCACGCCGTAAACGTTGCGGCAACGGACGTTTGCCACTACTTCTACCCCGAAGTGAAGAAGGTTACATCCAACCTCGGATGGGAACAGGAGTACTTCCTCGTTGACGAAGGACTGTATGCAGCCCGCCCCGACCTCATGCTTACGGGCCGCACGCTCATGGGACACGACTCGGCAAAGAACCAGCAGATGGACGACCACTATTTCGGCACCATTCCGGAGCGTGTGCAGGCGTTCATGAAAGACCTTGAGATTCAAGCTCTCGAACTTGGCATTCCGTGCAAGACCCGTCATAACGAGGTAGCACCAAACCAGTTTGAGATTGCCCCGATATTCGAAGAAACCAACCTTGCCGTTGACCATAATATGCTGCTGATGTCGCTTATGAAGCGTGTGGCACGCCACCACGGATTCCGCGCACTGCTCCACGAGAAGCCGTTCGCAGGCATCAACGGTTCCGGAAAGCACAACAACTGGTCGCTGAGCACCGACACGGGCGTATTGCTCCACGGTCCGGGCAAAACTCCGGAAGACAACCTGCGCTTCGTAGTGTTCATCGTCGAGACTCTTATGGGTGTCTACAAGCACAACGGACTGCTGAAGGCATCAATCATGAGTGCCACAAACGCCCACCGTCTCGGTGCTAACGAGGCACCGCCTGCCATCATTTCATCGTTCCTCGGCAAACAGCTCAGCGACGTACTCGAGCATATCGAGAAGTCTGACAAGGACGCAATCCTCAACCTTGCAGGCAAGCAGGGCTTCAAAATGGATATTCCTGAAATCCCGGAGCTGCTCATCGACAACACCGACCGCAACCGCACATCACCGTTTGCGTTCACCGGAAACCGCTTCGAGTTCCGTGCGGTAGGCTCTGAGGCCAACTGTGCATCGGCATTGATAGTGCTGAACACCGCCGTTGCCGAGGCTCTGACCAGCTTCAAGAAGCGTGTCGACGCGCTCATCTCTAAGGGCGAGGACAAGATTTCGGCCATCATCGACATCCTGCGCGAGGACGTAAAGGAATGTAAGCCTATACACTTCGACGGCAACGGCTATTCCGACGAGTGGGTTGCCGAGGCTGCAAAGCGCGGTCTCGACGTAGAGACGAGTTGCCCGGTAATCTTCGAGCGCTACTTGGACGAGGAAAGCGTGAAGATGTTCGAAACGATGAACGTGATGAAGCGCAACGAACTGGAGGCGCGCAACGAGGTGAAATGGGAGACTTACACGAAGAAAATACAGATTGAGGCTCGTGTTCTCGGCGACCTGACGATGAACCACATCATCCCTGTGGCTACGCATTATCAGAGTCAGTTGGCTAAGAACGTACAGAATATGTTCAATATCTTCGGCAAAGAAGAGGGCACTCAGCTCACCGCACGCAACGTGAAGCTAATCAAGGAGATTGCCGAGCGCACTCAGAAGATAGAAATCTCTGTCGAGGAACTTGTCAACGCGCGTAAGATTGCCAACAAGATAGAGAGCGAACACGAGAAAGCCATCGCTTATCACGACACCGTGGCTCCGAAACTTGAGGAGATTCGCTATGAAATAGACAAGCTGGAGCTTATCGTCAGCGATGAGTTGTGGACTCTGCCTAAGTATCGTGAGCTTCTATTCATGAGATAGGATGTGAGGCTATGAGGTCGTAAGGTTATAAGGTTGTAAGGTGAAATTACCAAAAGGACTTGCCACAAAAGCATACCTCACCTTAAAACCTGAGACCTTAAAACCTCATAACCTTAAAATTAGACAATCTATTTCTTTTATTGGTTGTTTAAGTTTGCAGCGGGGTATGTCCGAGAGGATATACTCCGTTTTTCGTTTTCACACGTGCGTTTTCCTTTCCTATATATAAACCGATTCTAACCTTTTTTGAAAGAAAATCTTACATTTATCCCCTCTAAAACTCGCGTATTTTCAATCAAACTTTCACTTGCTCTCAAAAACGCGAAAATAGGGCTTCTAAGGGTATTTTAAGATAATTATCTGATAATCAATGAATTGCGCGATTTCAAGGCAAAAATTACCGTTTTTGAAGGCATTTTAGACCCCGTTACATTGTAACGGAGGCTCCGTTAGACGCTAACGGAGGCACTTTTGGGCTTCAACGGAGCCTCCGTTGCACTGCAAAACGGCCTAAAACGGACTGCAAAAGTGGCACTTTTGCGTGCTAACGAACGTTAAATCTGATAAAAACGGGGATTTTCGGTGTTTCGGCGGACGTGAATTTTTGAAGAAAACCGACCCTATTTTTTTGCAACGGAGGCCGTTTTAGAATTATGAGTTACAAATTTTGAGTTTTGAGTTGGGATTTTTGCGACACTAAAATCATTGAAAATGAGTAACGGGACCATTATTTAACAAAAGTTGACGCAAAAGAAAATGTAAAAGATTTTCATGTAGAAAAAAGAAAAAAAGAATCATCCCGTCAGGCCATTCCCCCCACCGGGGGCTAAGGGGGCTCCCATCTCTCTCAACACCTCGAACGATTTCAACTCAGGCATCTGCGGCACATGAAGCCTGTAATAATGCAGAATGATTTCCGCGATACGGTTACGGTCGGTGCGGTTCATGCGAAAAAGGTGCATCGACTCGAAGCCCATACGCATCAAGGTGATTACGCGCGCAGCCTCAACCGGCTGCAAAACGTCGGAATGGGCGGGCATAAGATAGGTGAAACAAGCGTTGCGGAGGTCGAAAAACATACCGTTGCGATAGTCTTCGAGGTTAGGATAGAAGCCCAAGAACAACGTGAGGCGCATCATAAACACAAGATGGAAATTGGCGAAAGAGCCGGTGGCGGCATCGAGCCAGGCTATACCACCGACAAGATAAGAGAACAGACGGCTGTTGCCCTGCTCTCCTCGAGTGGCATACAACAGGAATTCGGCAATGAATAACGATATTGCCAACTTCTCGGGCGAGAAGGGAATGGACACGAACGGCAAGGCTATGCGAGCCTCGCTGATGTGCTGCAACGATGCTCGCGGACGATAGTCGAACTCAATATCGAGCACTGTCAGCGGCTGGAAGAACTGCTTACGGATTTTCGCTTTCGACGTCTTGGGAATCCGGATGACAAACGACAGCCTGCCCTCCGACTCCGTCAGAAGGTCGACAATCATCGAGGAATCGCCTAATTTCATGTTGCGCAGCACTATGGCCTGTGTCTTTATCTGCATAAATATGTGTCAATAAAGATATTCCGAAAGCCCGAAAGCCTGTGCAAAAGTACAAAATTAAGGCACAAAACGAAAAAATATATCATTAAATTTGCACATATCAAAGATTATATCTACCTTTGCACCCGCAAATAAGCAACGCCGGTCCCTTCGTCTATCGGTTAGGACGAGAGATTTTCATTCTCTAAAGAGGAGTTCGACTCTCCTAGGGACTACTTCCAATATCCATCATCTCGCAGTGAGTGCGATAGCAGAATCTTCCTCAACGGTGGCTCTGCGAAACGGTGACGGAGGACTTTCATGAAGTCCGCTCAGGGCTGTCTGCAATGCAACATAAGACCCAGGGGCTATTAAAAATCACAATTAATCAATTCAAAACAAAAATGGCAAATCACAAATCATCTCTTAAGAGAATCCGTCAGGACAAGAAAAAGGCTTTGCACAACAAGTATTATGCAAAGACAATGCGTAACGCAGTTCGCAAACTCCGCGCTACAACAAACAAGGAAGAGGCCGTAGCATTGTACCCGAAAGTACAGAAGATGCTCGACAAATTGGCTAAGACAAACATTATTCACAAGAATAAGGCTGCCAACTTGAAGTCTGGTCTTTGCGCACACATCGCAAAGTTGGGATAAGAAAAAAGCTGACCAAAAGGAGCTTTACAAAGCATTTCGCTTAATATAAAGTATTTTCGCTTAGCATACGACAAGCAACAGCGGTTTAAGTTATTCGAAAATCTCTTTAGGTCAATATATAAATTACAAAAGGAACTGAGTCGTCGAACGGCATTCAGTTCCTTTTTTCGTTTAGTCCCCTTATACTTTTTGAGGTGAGGGATAAGGCATTCCTCTTACCTCTTACCTCTCACCTCTCACTCCTCACCTCTTACCCCCTTTTGTCTCACCGAAGTGAGACAAAATCACTACACCTCATCACAAGCGTAGATAGAACTCTCGGAAGAGCACGTCCACTCGAAGATTTCCTCCGGTTTGAAGAAGCGTTTCAGTTCGGCAGCAGCCGTCTCAGGCCCGTCGCTGGCGTGCACGATATTCTCCTGGAAGCTCATGCTGTATGTTCCGCGTATCGTTCCGGGAGCCGCCTTGCGCCCGTTTGTCGGTCCGGCGAGCGTACGCACCACCTCGATAGCCTCGACGCCTTCCCAGCACATAGCCACTACTGGAGCCGCCATCATCGAGTTTTTCACCCTCTGAAAGAACGGTTTGTCCGCCAAATGAGCGTAATGCTCGCTCAAGATAGCATCGGTAAGCTGCATCATCTTCATTCCACAAAGATGCAAACCTTTCTTCTCGAACATTGAAATGATTTCGCCGATAAGCCCTCTCTGCACCGTGCAGGGCTTCAGCAACACTAAAGTCTTTTCTTTTGCCATGATAAATAAACTGTTTTTCTTTAATTGTCAGTTGATAATCAAGTTATCTTCCCCACAAAGATAACGCTTTATTTTGACATAACAGAAATACAGGCACAAAAAAAGTTGCGCCGTTTCCCGGCGCAACTATAACGTCATGAAGAACCAGTTCCGCAGATTGGTATAAGCCCCCCACGGAAATAATGAAGCAGGTGGGTAAAGCAACCAACTTGCCAACTCGTCAACTTATTTATCGATACGATAGCTATTTTATGTTGAGCAGGAAAGTGGTGAGACTTTCGTCCATAGACAGGTTGAACTTCTTGCGCAGCCTGTATCTCGCACTTTCGACACCACGGATGGAAAGTCCGGTAATCTGCGATATGTCTTTCGTGCAGAGGTTCAGGCGCAGGTAAGCGCAAAACTTCAGGTCACTTGGCGTCAGCGTAGGATATTTCTCCATGAGATTTCTGAAATAATGCTTGTGTATAAGGTCGAAGTTTTCACGGAACATATTCCAGTAGGCGTCATCCTTGTTTGCGGAATTCGGGCTGATGGCGTCCATGGCAATGGCAGCTATTTCCTTTCCCTTGTCCTGTAACTTCTGTTCCAGTATCTGCTTCTGCTGGGCGTCGATGATATGCTGCTGGTGGGCTATCTCGAGTTTCTGCCTCATCTGCTCATGTTCGGCAATCCGCATCTGTTTCCTCACGGCTTTCCTCAACCGCCATTTTATGAAGAAATAGAGTACCAGGCCGACAAACATGACATAAAGGAACAGCATAGGCAAAGTGCGGTACCACGGTGCAGGGCTTTCAAACCGGAATGTCTTGGTGGCCAGGACATTGTTGTTCATGTCGGTCACACGGCATTCCAATGTGTGGCAGCCGTCAGAAATCCTGGTGAACTGCACCTTCGGAGTAACGGAGCGATAAACCCTTTCCTCCCCGCTGCCTTTCAGGGTGAATACGAAGGTGTATGATCGGTTGGTGAAGTTCGGATAGCTCATCTCTACGGTCAGGTCTCCGCCTTTTATCTGCGGCATCTCGACTCCGTCTGTCCTTATGGCCTGGGGTCTGTTCGTGGTCTTTTCCCTGTAAAATGCGTTGCGCACGGACAATGTGCTCTTTCCCTGCGGCATCTCCATATCCTTCATGTTCACGTGGCCTATACCGTTGTTCATACAGAAGTAGACATCGTTGCCGAACACGCTTACCTGATTATTGAAGTCGCCGCATTCAAGTCCGAACAAGCCGGCGGGGACAAACGCCTTCTTCACAAAATCCTGATTTTTCCATTCCACGAGCAGGTAGCCTTTGGCTGTGGCAAGCCACCACAGGTTCTTGTTTACCATTGTTGCCGACAGGACTTTATATCGTGCCAATTCGTCGAACCGGGGGGGACATTTCCTCAAAGTGCCGTTCCCATCGGGTGAGAAGAAATGCTTGCCGTTGCTGAAATACACCTTGCCCCATACGGAAAAGAGATTCAGCATTGACGATCCGTCAAGCGTGTGGAACTCCTTTACGCTGATGGCACTGTCAAGACTTTCGTTCAGCTCTATCTTGAAGCCTCCGCCGTGCATATTTGTTGCCCATACCGTCCCCTGTCCGTCGATTTCCAGTTGCTGCACGGGTGCCATGAAGTTACGTATGATGTTGCGGAACTCCCATTTCCCGTCAACTTTCTGATACAGTCTCAGCACGGAATACGTGGCTTCCAGAAGATAATGCCTTGTCTCGCTTATGTAGTAGTGCCTTACGGCGGTGCTGCTTGTGTTGTCGCTTTTCGCCATCTGTGTGCTTTCTGTTCCCGATATGAGCCTCATTCCGTGGTTGTGGCCTACGACGAGCTGGCTGCCGAACGAGGTGATATACCAGTTCTGCCCATTAGTTCCTTCGACAGACCGTAGTCCGGCTTCGGAGAACAGCATTGTCTGCTGGTTGCTGGCGATATACAGTCCGTCGGACGCCTGATATACATCGTACACCTTTCCGAAATCGCCAGAGAACACTGTGAACGGACTTCCTACTTGCAACAGCGCGATGCCGGTGTCGAGTGCAGCCCATACACAGTTGTCTCGGTCACAGAACAGGGACAGCACAGTGTTGTCTTTCAGCATCTTGTTGTCTCCGTAGTTCCCCTGTAACCGCCCGCTCTTGTCTATGCTGATGATGCCGTTCTGTATTGTGCCGAGTACGATGGTGCCGGTTTTCCTGACGTATGTGGCTCTGTTGAGCTGCACCTTCTTAAGAATGTCGTCGGCCTGAGTCCTGAACGGCGTTGTCTTTGTTCCGTCGAAAAGGAACAACCCGTGCGACTCCGTACACAAGACCGTCTTGTCCCTGCCTATATCCAGTGCAGCCACCACGTCATCGTCCCCCAGCTCCTGCCTTCTGACAGCCGGTTTGTATCGGTTGCCGGCCAGAAGGCAGAAGTCGCCCCCTATGAGCTGCGCATATATATTATTGTGTATGGAGAAGAAATAGAGTGGCAGGTTCTTGCCGTCGTAGTGGGCACGCACGTTTTTTCCGTCATACTCGAACCATGAGCAGAAACTTTGGAAAAGTATTCGCCCGTCTTTTGTCTTTACGATATTCCATATCTCGTCGTTATGCGGCTTATAGCCTTTGAGCTTGTCCCAAAGCGAGGTGAACTGATAGTTGCCGTAACTGTCGCGCCGGAAGTAACCGAACTCCTTGTATGCGCCCGCATATATGCGGTCACCATCGGCAAGCAGCGATCGAACGAGTATTTTCCGAGGCAGTTCGTGCAGTTTCCACGAATACCCGTCGTATGAAAGCAGTCCGAAATTGTTTCCGAAAAACATCATGCCTTCTGCGTTTTGGGTTACAGACCAGTTTTGGTTACCCGCTTCGTAATCATTGGATGTGTAGTTTCTGACTACAGGCAAGAAGCCAATGGCGTATGACTGAAGGTAAGATGCCAGAAACAATATCCATAGTATCGGTTGTCTTGAAATCATGGTGTATTGAGTTATTGGTAACGCAAAGTTAATGTTTTTTAGCTTAATAATGAAATATAGTCTGGAAAATTATAAGTAAGCCACCAAAATTAAACGATACCATCTATGACAAAGCATATATCTGCACATTAGAAAATGTACAGGAGGATTTTTCGAGGGATGCAAGCCTACATCAACAAGCAAAGAAAGCTCCTCGTAAAACGCTCATTCTTAGAGGATTACAAAAATAAACGTAGTAAAAGCGTAGTGGAGAAAAAGCAGAGAAGTGTAGAAAACGTGGTAACAAATTTTATAACATATTGACATCGCATTAACTTTGTAGCCGAAAACATCTAATAACCTAAATAAAACCAAAATGAAACATTTAATTCTTATGATTTGCGCCGTATTCTCTTTTGAGATTGCGTGTGCACAAAACCAAGACGTCAAAGGCGTTATCGTTGATGTTACCGGTGAACCTGTCATCGGTGCCACCATACAAGTTGTCGGTGGAAAGACGGGAACCGTAACCGACCTGGACGGAAACTTCTCACTTAGCGGTCTTCCTGCAGGCTCGGAGATTACCATTTCTTATATAGGAATGAAAACGGCCACGCTGAAAGTCACGCCAAACATGAAGATTGTCATGGAAGACGACTCCAAAGTCCTCGATGAAGTCGTAACAATCGGTTATGGCAGCGCAAAGTCAAAAGACCTGACCTCTCCCATCACGGTGGTGAGGTCTGAGGACATCGCCAATGTCCCCGCATCATCGCCGATGCAGGCCATGCAGGGTAAGGTAGCCGGTGTGAACGTGGTCAACGTAGGTGCGCCGGGTGCTTCCCCTACCGTCAGAATCAGAGGTAACGGTTCATTCAGCAACTCATCGCCGCTTTATGTTGTCGACGGTATGTTCTATGACAACATCGACTTTCTGAACAGCAGCGACATTAAGGACATGAGCGTACTGAAGGACGCGTCGGCCGCAGCCATATACGGTGTGCGAGCAGCTAACGGTGTAATCATCGTGACAACCAAGAAGGGCTACCAGAACCAGAAGGCGCGTATCACCTATGACGGATACATCGGCGTGCAGAAGGCCACTAACGTGCTTGAGATGTGTAATTCCAGCGAGTATGGCCAAATGCTGATGGAAGCCGACTACGACACTTACAGCCCGTTCTTGAAGGCAAGTATCGACAAATATGGCGGAAGCTATGCCGATCCCGATTTCCACAAATGGACATACGGCAGTGACACAGACTGGTATGACGAACTGCTGCGCGAGGCTTACATCACCAACCACGCGCTAAGCATCACCGGCGGCGGCGAGAAGGCATCCTATGCCGTTGGTATCAACTACTTCGCTCAAAACGGTATCATGGACGTGAAGAACGACTACAAGCGCCTGAACTTCCGTGCTGCCTTCGACTATCAGGCAAACGACTGGCTGAAGGTGGGTTACAGCGGTGTATATTCTTCGGCTGAGCAAAACAACCCGAAGGGAGAGGCTTGGCAAAAGGCGTTTAACGCTCCCGGCATTTATCCCATCTATGACGAAAGCAACGACCCCGCATACCCCACGAAGTATGCTTCTCCAGAGTCTGTGGGATTCACAAACAACTTCTACAACCCGATGGCTTTCGCACATTATTACAACAGCAAGAACTCTATCGACCACTTCCTCACATCCCTTTATGCCCAAATAGACATTATCCCGGAGCGTCTGAACGTGCGTTCTGCCATAAACTATGACCATAACGCCATCGAGGGCTATGAGTACACACCCGAGTATTATGTCAGTTCGTTGCAGCAGGCGTCGACAAGTTTCCTTAAAAAGAGCATCACTACCTACAACAACTACATTTGGGACAATACTGTTAACTATACACAGTCTTGGGGACAGCACAACTTCAAGGCCATGGCAGGCTACTCCATGCGTCAGGAGAAGTATCACTGGCTTGAGGGTTCTGCTTCAAACGTACCTGACGGAAAGGACGAGTACTGGTATATCGGTCAGGGCAACGAGGAAAGCCGCAAGTCGAACGAGAACGCCACAACATACCGCGGACAAAGTTATTTCACACGACTCAACTATAACTATGCCAACAAGTATTATCTGATGTTCACATTCCGTGCCGACGGTTCGTCAAAATATCAGGACCACTGGGGCTACTTCCCGTCAGTGGGAGCGTCATGGGTACTGACAGAAGAGCCGTTCATGAAGAATGTGAAAGGTATAGACTATTTGAAGTTAAGAGCAAGCTGGGGACAGTTGGGTAACGACAAGGTCGCTGCAAGTGACGGTTTCGCGTCCATCTCTGTAGGCAACGGATTCTCTGGTGTGTTCGGCAACGCAACATATCCGGGATACCAGAACACTACTTACTTCAGTTGGCTGAAATGGGAAATCGTTGATGAATTCAATCTGGGCTTCAACGTAGGATTGCTCAACAGCCGTCTGAACGTAGATTTCGACTACTTCCGCCGTATGACGAAAGACGCAGTGATTAGCGTAAGCCTTCCGTTTGCCAACGAAACGCTGGCTGGCAACTATGGAAAGATCCTGAATCAGGGTTTCGACATCGCCGCCACATGGTCGGACCGCATAGGCAAGGACTTCAAGTATGAAGTCTCGGCAAATCTTTCCTACCTCACAAACAAGGTGAAAGGACTCAGCGGCTCATCAATGGTGAACAATGGAAAGACATACAATATCGTGGGCGAAGAGATGAACTCTTACTACGGCTACAAGGTTATTGGTATCTATCAGAACGAAGAGCAGATTGCCAACGACCCGATAGCGGTGGCAAACGGCTGCGAGCCGGGTGACTTCATCTACGAAGACCGCAATCAGAATGGCGTGCTCGATGGTGACGACCGCACCACATTGGGCTCTTATCTGCCGAACTTCACATACGGCATAAACTTCGCGTTCACATACAAGAACCTTGACTTCAACCTCTCTACATACGGACAGGCCGGCGCGGAAATATACAACCGTAAAAGAGCTTTGAGATATGCGCAGTCTAACTACAACTTCGACAAGGATCAGTTTGACAGCCGCTGGACAGGTGAAGGTTCAACTAACTCCAATCCATCGGCAAAGGCTCTGACAAAGGGATGGAACGTCAGCGACTCACGCGTGAACAGCTATTTCGTGGAAAGCGCAGACTATTTCCGCATCCAGAACGTGACATTGGGCTATACGTTCAAGAACATTGGTCTGGGTAGCTATAAGTTGCCGAGTCTCAGAATAAGCCTCACCGCGGACCGTCCGCTCACTATCTTCTCCGCTAACACATTCACACCGGAAGTCAGCGACCCGTACGGATGGGATACAGACGTATATCCTCTGACCGCAACCTATACTTTTGGTGTTCAGATCAACTTCTAACAATTAACAATTAAAACCATTAAGACAATGAAATTCACAAAATATTTGGCAGCCTGCTCTATAGCACTGCTCGCTTTCGGAGCTACTTCGTGCAGCGATTTCCTGGATAAAGAACCCGAGAACAAACTTCCGGAGGAAGAGGTGGACTACACCGATGTCAGCAAAATGTACGAGCCTGTATCGGGCGTATATGCCAGAGTAAGGACCGGTGCCATGCACTGGATTATATGGCCTCTGTCTATTGTCAGGGACGATGATATGTGGTCGGGACGAAAAGACGACCAGCAACTGTTGGTGGAGTTCGGCAAATTCAACTACGACAGTGCCTTCTGGGGACTCAACGAAACCTGGAACCAATACTATAGTATAATAAAGGTGGCGAACAGCGCGCTCATCTCATTGGACAACTACGTGGCAAACACTAATGACGAGAGCCTGAAAGCACAGTACAGAGCATACAGCGGTGAGGTGCACTTCCTCAGAGCGTACGCTTACTACAGACTGTCACAGATGTTCGGAGACATCACTATTCTGAGAGACAACAACCAAAAAGATCTGACACGTTCCACAAAAAGGCTGGTGGAAAACTATATGCTTGAGGATTTGGAATATGCTATCGAAAACTGTCAGAGGAAAAATCCGAACGAGATGGAGCACGTGGGAGCCGTCACAGTCTATACCGCCGAGTTGCTCGCCGCTAAAATATACATGAACAGGGGCGAATATGACAAGGCTGAGACGCTGACCAATGACATCATCAGCAGCAGGAAGTTCTCTCTCTATCCTGACTACTATCAGTTGTTCAAGATACCTGGCAAGCTCTGTAGCGAGTCGCTGTTCGAGTGCCAGTGTACAGACTTCGGACAGTCGACTGGCGATATGGTGGACGCGGACAACTGGTTCGTGTTCCAAGGACCCGGCAACCTCGGCGGATGGAACTTCATACGCTATGAGACCGACTTCTATGATTGGGCGGCATCACGTGGCGAGACCGTGAGGCTAACCACAACATTCATGCCTGGCGGTGGAACGCTGACACCGAGTGGAGATGCAGTGACAAGCGGTTCCGCAACAGACTATTATAACGGAAAGGCATATACGCCGACCGACCAGCTCACACCGGGCAGGACGAAGTATGGCTCAAACAACAACGTACGCATCTTCCGCTATGCTGATGTGTTGCTTATAAACGCAGAGGCTAAGGTGCGTCAGAACAAGAATGGCGATGCGCCGTTCAACGAGGTGCGCGCGAGAGCCCTGATGCCTGAACTCACCGACGTTACAGTCGACCAGATTCTTGACGAGCGCCGTATGGAGCTTGCCGGCGAATGGGGAGAACGTTACAGCGACTTGGTAAGAACGGGAAAGGCTGCTGCCGTACTCGGTTCGAAAGGATGGGATGCCTCCAAGACCTACTATCCGGTTCCGTTCACCCAATTGAGCAATGTTCCAGAGTTGGGTAACGACCCTATTGACACAGAAGAACCTGCTGAATAGAATATCATTTCTATTTTTCCACTCCTACAGAATATGCTGTGGGAGTGGAAACTTAAAAGAAGTATGGCTGTGTTCCCCACGCGTTCACAGGCTGTACGGTATGACCAAATACCCCATTATTACTTTTATAACATGAAAAAAAACTATAGATATTTTCTTTTACTTGTTCTTTTCATCATGCCACATTGCATGATGGCCAAAACGGCAACGCTCGACGTGATGACATTCAACGCCAGACTTGACGCTGAGGTAGACGGCATAAACGCATGGGGAAACAGAAAGGAGTCTGTTTGCAGGATGCTTGAGTATTACAGTCCTGACCTTATCGGTATGCAGGAGGTGCGTCCTAACCAGATGGAAGACCTGAAAGCGCGCATGACGGGCTATGCCATTGTGGGCGCGGGACGCGATGACGGAGAACACGAAGGCGAACATTGTCCGATATTATACAGCAAGGACAGATTCCTGTTGCTGAAGTCTGGCGACTTCGCGCTTAGCGAAACTCCCGACGTGTTTGGTGTAAAAGGATGGGACGCATCTTATAACCGCATTGCCACGTGGGTTGTAGTGAAAGACAAGAAAACGGGAAAGAGAATAGCATATATCAACACGCACCTTGACAATGACGGTAAGGTGGCACGGGTAGAGGGCATAAAGCTTGTGCTTGAGAAGATGAGCGTGCTTGCACCCGGACTGCCGCTTATTGTAAGCGGTGACTTCAACTGTGTGGAAGACGACCCGCTGTCGGTGTTGCGTACTGCCGAGATGAGCAACTGCAACGACAAGGCACTCATTTCATACGGCCCGGAATGGACATATCATGATTACGGTCGCCTGCCTGTTAACGAGCGTCAGAAAATAGACTATATATTCGTTAGCGGCGAATTTGGTGTTGACAAATATCGCGTTGTCGGCGACAAGCCCGATGGCCATTATCTCTCTGACCATTGCCCGGTATTGGTTAACCTGCGCATCAAATAAGGGATAAAGACAATTCAATATCTGTATTTTTCAAAAGACTTTTGCTTTAGAACTATGAATATATATATATTATCAGGCATCATATCGTTTTCAATACTTATGCCGGCTCATGCTGCCAGTGACTCCATAAAGGTGGTGAAGGGACAGGTGAGCGACTATTATATCCCTGTTGTTGAAAACTATATGATTACGGGTACGGTAGTGGACGAAGCCGGCAAACCGCTTGAGGGAGCGACCGTAATGTATTTCGCCTCTCCTGTTCACTGCAACACGTCTGCCGACGGCCGTTTCTCGCTGAAAGCCACAGACAGCGATGTGTATATCTATGCCTACTATCCTGGTAAGAAATACGCCAATGTGGTGCGCAAGAAAACAGAGCGTGACATTACCATAGTGATGCACGACGGCGGCAACTCTCAGGGATTTGAGGGAACAGCGTGGTGTAACGCCACGAATGTGTTGTCGCGCCAGCCGGCAAAGGCCACGAAGTGGTATGATCCATATCGCAAGAACCCGACTACCACATTCTGCAATCCGCTCAATATAAGTTACAACTATGAGCCATATAATAATAATGTGAAGACCGGCGGATGCTTCCGCTCGTCTGCCGACCCAATGGGACTGACATATAAGAACCAGTATCTGCTGTTCTCTACGAATCAGGGCGGTTATCACTATAGCAAGAACCTAAGCGACTGGGACTTTCAGATGGCTTCATTCCAGCGTCACCCGACGGATGATGACCAGTGTGCACCGGCAGCATTCGTATCTGGCGACACTCTTTTCTATACAGGTTCCACTTACGAGGGACTGCCGATATGGTATTCCACGCATCCCGAAACAGGCAGATGGAAACAGGCAGTATGCCGCAACACGCTGCCTTCATGGGATCCATGCCTGTTCCTTGATGATGACGGCAGACTCTATCTCTACTACGGTTCAAGCAACGAGTATCCGCTGAAAGCCGTTGAACTCAACCGGAACACGTTCGCACCAATCAGCAAGATACATGATGTCATGGCACTGCATCCGAAAGAACACGGGTGGGAACGTTTCGGAATGAACAACGACGATGAGGTCACGCTGCCGCCATTCACCGAGGGCGCTTACATGACCAAGCACAACGGGAGATATTATCTGCAATACGGTGCACCCGGTACTGAGTTCAAGGTATATGCAGACGGTGTATATGTCAGCGACAATCCGCTCGGCCCGTTCGTCTACCAGCGTCATAATCCGATGAGCTATAAGCCCGGCGGATTCGTACAGGGTGTGGGACACGGCGGTACATTCAAGGATCTTCACGGGCAGTATTGGCACGTTGGCACCTGTATGTTGTCACTGAAATATAAGTTTGAGCGTCGTATAGGACTCTATCCTGTGAATTTCGACGCTGACGGAGTTATGTACTGCAACACCGCTTTTGGCGATTACCCACAACGTAATGCCGACTATCAGGGTGAAGACAGATTCAGCGGTTGGATGCTTCTGTCTTATGGCAAAAAGGTTACTGCATCGTCTACCGACAGCACTCTTGTTGCCGAAAACCTGAGCGATGAAGATATACGCACTTATTGGAGTGCGAAAACCGGTGAGGCCGGTGAGTGGATTATGATGGATCTTGGCGCAACCAAGAACGTAAGGGCACTACAGTTGAACTTCTATGACCACAAGACTGTTCAGACAAACCGTGCAAACGACACTTATTATCAGTATCGCGTATATGCCAGCAATGACGGTAAGACATGGGAACTCGCAGTAGACAAGAGTGACAATGACCGCGACGTGCCACACGATTATGTGGAACTGCTTTCACCGTTGCAGACCCGTTATCTTAAGGTGGTAAACCTCCATGTACCGGGACGGGGCAATTTCTGTATGTCAGACTTCAGAGTCTTCGGCAACGCAGAAGGTGAACTTCCGGCAGAGGTCAGGAATTTCAAGGTGGCACGTGACAAGAAAGACCCGCGCAACGCAATGATTACATGGTCAGAAGTTCCTGGCGCTTATGGCTATAATATCTATTACGGGACAGAGAAAGACAAACTCTATCATTGCATCACCGTGAACGGAGCTACGGAATACGACTTCCGTGGTATGGACCGCACCACCACCTATCACTTCACCATCGAAGCTCTGTCAGAAACAGGAGTGTCGGCACGCACTAAAATCCAAAAACGATGAACAAGAGAATGATGACCGCTATCCATATAGTTGCTTTTCTGTTACTGGCATTCGTGTCTGGAATAGCAGCCTCGTCGTTCTACATCGGCGACAGGAATCTTCTTGTTACGGTTGCCGCAACAGCATTGGTGGGGGCATCTCTGTATTCCACATTACATAAGTTTGCATGGATAAAGACTCTGACAATCATCACAGGCCTTGTCGCAGGCTTCATCTGTTCGATAACAGGCATTTGCTAACTAACAATAATATATATATGAGACTAAAAAAAATATCACTGGTTATGCTGACGGCGTTCGTATCAATGGCGTCATGCGCTTCTTCCACATCGCCGGAAGCAGATATGGGGGCAAACAATAATAATGACCCGTCATACGTACCGGGGCGTCCTAACTCGTTCAAAAACGACGATGCCTTCCTCGATTATATCCAGAAGGTGACTCTCGATTATATTTGGGAGGGTGCGGAACCTGTTTCCGGTATGGCAAGAGAGAGAATCCATTTGGACAATATATATCCTGAAAACGATGCCGATGTGGTAACCATTGGCGGTAGCGGATTTGGCGTTGCCGGACTTCTCGTGGGTATAGACCGTGGATTCATAAAGCGTGACGCAGGCGTGAAACGGCTTACGAAGATAGTAGACTACCTTGCTAAAGCCGACCGTTTCCATGGCGTATGGCCACACTGGCTGAACGGTCCTACCGGCAAGGTGAAGCCTTTCGGTATGAAAGATAATGGTGGCGACCTTGTAGAAAGTGCGTTCTTGATGCAAAGTCTGCTTTGCGTACGCCAGTATTTCAAGGACGGAAACTCTTCTGAGAAAGCTCTCGCGGCGAAAATAAATAAACTTTGGCATGAAATGGAGTTCGACTGGTACACCCGTGGCGGTCAGGATGTGATATACTGGCACTGGTCTCCGAACTACGGATGGGAGATGAACTTCCCCTTGGAAGGCTACAACGAATGTCTTATAGTGTATGTACTTGCGGCCGCATCTCCTACACATACCGTACCGGCTGCCTGCTATCACGAAGGATGGTCACGCAGCGGGGGCATCAAGAGCGATGCAATATTCAACGGGTATCCGCTTGAAGTGAAGCATAACGGTGCGGAAAAGACCGGCGGACCGCTTTTCTGGGCGCACTACTCTTGGATAGGACTCGACCCACGCAACCTGAAAGACAAGTATGCAAACTGGTGGAATGTGGTGCGCAATCATGCAATGAGCGATTACGCATATTGCGTTGCCAACCCGAAAGGCTATAAGGGATATGGAAAAGACTGCTGGGGGCTCACAGCGAGTTATACGGTGAAAGGCTACAATGCCCATTCTCCGGCAAACGACCTTGGCGTGATAACTCCTACTGCGGCTTTGTCATCGTTCCCATATACTCCAGAACAGTCGATGGCTGCGTTGAAGTATTTCTGGAACAAGGGCAAATGGATATGGGGCAAGTACGGATTCTATGACGCATTCTCTGAACAGGAGAACTGGACACTGCCCCGTTATCTCGCCATTGACCAGCTCACCATAGCTCCAATGATAGAGAACTACCGTACAGGGTTGCTGTGGAATCTCTTCATGAGTTGCCCGGAGATACAGCAGGGATTGAAGAAACTCGACATTAAATATTAAAAAACATAATATAAAAATGAAAATAAGGAAATTGATAATCGCCATGACTGCCGTTTGTTTCGCAGGAGTGGCAGAGGCACAAGTCGCGCAGCAAGACTCTAAGATGAATGCTTTCATAGACAATCTTATGTCTAAGATGACGCTGCATGAGAAGATTGGTCAGCTTAACCTGCCTGTTACCGGGGACATTGTTACGGGACAGGCTAAGAGCAGTGATATTGCAGGAAAGATAAGCCGTGGCGAAGTGGGCGGACTTTTCAATCTGAAAGGTGTGGAAAAGATACGCGAGGTTCAGAAGCTCGCGATAGAGAAAAGCCGCCTTCACATACCTTTAATCTTCGGTATGGATGTGATACACGGCTACGAGACAGTGTTCCCTATCCCAATGGCATTGTCATGCAGCTGGAACATGGATGCCATTGAAAAAAGTGCGCGCATAGCAGCGAGTGAATGCAGTTCTGACGGTATCTGCTGGACATTCTCTCCGATGGTGGATATCTGCCGAGACCCACGTTGGGGACGTATGTCAGAGGGCAACGGTGAAGACCCGTACTTGGGCAGTACCATTGCGCGTGCGATGGTGCGTGGCTATCAAGGTGAAGACCTCACCCAGTCCAACACCGTGATGGCGTGCGTGAAACACTTTGCTCTCTATGGTGGCGCAGAGGCTGGGCGTGATTATAACACTGTAGATATGAGCCATTGGCGTATGTTCAACTACTATTTCCCGCCTTATGAGGCTGCCGCCAAGGCCGGAGCGGGTTCGTTCATGACTTCATTCAATGTTGTTGACGGTATTCCTGCATCAGGCAATAAATGGTTGCTTACCGATGTATTGCGTGATATGTGGGGGTGGAACGGTTTCGTAGTGACCGACTATACCGCCATAATGGAAATGATAGACCACGGCATGGGCGATATGCAGACGGTTTCCGCACTGGCCCTGAACGCAGGAACGGATATGGACATGGTGGCTGACGGTTTCATGGGGACTCTGGAGAAATCGCTCAAAGAAGGCAAGGTGACAGAGGAGACCATAAACAAGGCTTGCCGCCGGATTTTGGAAGCGAAATACAAACTGGGACTCTTCGACGATCCGTACCGTTATCTCGACAAGAAACGTCCGGCTAAGAATGTATATACAGCAGACAACAGGGCTGCCGCACGCGAGATTGCGGCCGAGACTTTCGTATTGCTGAAGAACGATAATAGTCGTCTGCCACTGCGCAAGCAGGGCCGCATAGCCCTCATTGGCCCGCTTGGCAACACACGGGCCAATATGCCGGGTACATGGAGTGTCGCAGCGACATTAGACAAATACAAGTCACTCTACGAAGCTATGAGAGACGCAGTGGGCGACAAGGCTACCGTTGCTTATGCCAAGGGTAGCAACATCATGTACGACGCACAGATGGAAGCCAACGGCTCTATGTTCGGAAGAGAAATCCGAGACTCACGTTCCGACAAGGAAATGCTTGACGAGGCTCTGGCCGTGGCACGTGATGCCGATGTTATCGTGGCGGCAGTCGGCGAGACTTCTGAGATGAGCGGAGAGTGCAGCAGCCGTTCGGACATTACGCTTCCTGACGCTCAGAAAGATCTGCTCTCTGCACTGAAGTCTACCGGGAAACCGATAGTACTCGTACATTTCTCGGGAAGGGCTACCGTGATGGATTGGGAAACAAAGAACTTTGATGCCATTCTCAATGTATGGTTCGGTGGTTCCGAAGCCGGTGACGCTATATGCGACGTACTCTTCGGCGATAAAGTGCCAAGTGGCAAGCTGTCATTCACAATGCCAAAGAGCGTGGGCCAGATTCCAATCTACTACAATCATCTGAATACCGGCCGGCCGTTGGAGAAAGGCAAGTGGTTCCAGAAGTTCCGCAGCAATTATCTCGATATCGACAACGAGCCGCTCTATCCATTCGGATATGGCCTTTCATATACCACATTCAAATACTCAAACTTCAGATTGAGCAGTTCAACGATGACCGAGACTTCAGCTATAAAGGCAAGTGTTGATGTTACCAATACCGGCGACTACGATGCCGACGAAGTCGTACAACTGTATATCCGGGACCTTGTCGGAAGCGTGTCTCGTCCGGTAAAGGAACTTAAAGACTTCAGCAAAATCAACTTGAAGAAAGGCGAGACGAAAACGGTCACCTTTACTATTGACGCGGAAAAGCTTAAGTTCTATAATTCTGATTTGAAATATGTATGCGAGCCTGGCGACTTCAACGTAATGGTTGGTCCAAACAGCAATGACGTACAGACACTGAAGTTCACTTTGAAATAAACGAACCTATTAACAAAGGGGACTAAAGGAACATTCTCCTCTGTCTCCTTTTATTTTAATGTGAGTTCGACGAATTTCCAACAGTAATCATAACCCGTTTTACGTTATGCGGTTTTGTTACAGAGATCTTGTAATCAAAACAACTCAAAAGAACTGCGTCTTTACAGGTTGAGAAAAAGATTTGAAAATTCATCGAGCTCACGTTATTTTAACAACCGTAATATCATGAGAAGATATAAATCAATTCTATTACTTTGTTGCATATTGTTCCTGACATTGCAGACTGTCTCTGCTAAAACAATACGTGTGCTTGCTATTGGAAACAGTTTCTCTGAGGATGCGATAGAACAGAACCTTTATGAGATAGCCGATGCGGCAGGAGATAAAATCATTATAGGCAACCTGTATATACCCGGATGCTCACTAAAGCGTCACTATGAAAACAGCCAAACGAACGCTAACGACTATCGGTACAGGAAAATTGGAATAGATGGAAAGATGCGGGAAGATGGCAAGTGTGCCTTAAAGAAGGCTTTGCAAGACGAGAAATGGGATTACATAAGTTTCCAACAAGCGAGTCATTTCTCCGGCCTTTACGACACATACGAGCCTTATCTGTCACGATTGGTGGAATATGTAAGGGATGTGGTCGGGAAGCATCCGAAGTTTATATGGCATCAGACGTGGGCCTATGCGCAAGATTCCAATCATGACGGGTTCAAGAACTACGGTCATAGTCAGAGACAAATGTATGACGCAATCATTGCGTGCTCGCGAAAGGCCGTTAATGACAACCGCCTGTTTCGCGTTGTTCCTTCAGGAACTGCGGTTCAGAATGTGCGCACATCATTTATCGGCGATACTATGAACCGTGATGGCTATCATCTTGATCTCATACATGGACGCTATACGGCAGCCTGTGTCTGGTTTGAGATTCTTTTCCGTAAGTCTGTCATAGGTAATGCGTATACACCAGAAGGGATGAGTCTGGCATATCGTGAAGTAATACAGCGGGCTGCGCATGCTGCTGTCAAGAAGCCTTATGAGATAACTCCTATGCGATAAGCGAATTAAAAACGGCTGCACCAAGTTGATGACCTTGATGCAGCCGCTTATCACTAAGGCTTTAAATTGCCTTTATTTGCCCTGTAATTAATATACGTCCGATATGATGAGATTGTGGTCCAGCCAACTTACAGTATGGTTTCCCCATACCGGACTGATGCCGGTTACTTTTTGGCAAGCACCAGCTCCTTAGTGTCGCGGGCAATAACAATCTCTTCGTCTGTCGGCACTACGCATACCGTTACCTTACTGTCAGGAGTAGAGATAATAGCCTCCTCTCCGCGGATAGTGGCGTTCAGTTCCTTGTTTATCTTTATGCCGAGGAACTCAAGACCCTCGCACGCATCGGCACGCATACCGGTTTGGTTCTCGCCCACACCTGCGGTAAACACGATTGTATCCACACCGCCCATTGCAGCAGCATAGGCTCCGATATACTTCTTTATGCGGTAAGCATACATCTGCAATGCCAGGATTGCACGCTTGTTACCCTCTTTGGCCGCACTCTCCACGTCGCGCATATCCGAAGATATACCGGAGATACCCAGCACGCCACTCTCCTTGTTCAGATAGTCGGCCATCTCCTGCGGTTTCTTGCCCAGTTTCTCCATGATGTATGTTACGGCCGAAGCATCGATGTCGCCAGAACGGCTACCCATCATCACACCGGCGAGCGGAGTCAGACCCATTGAGGTGTCCATTACCTTACCGTTTTCCACAGCCGACACACTCGCGCCGTTGCCGATATGGCAAGTGATGATCTTCTGAGTCTTTATGTCCTTGCCTAACATCTCGCATACACGGTGGGACACATAGCGGTGGCTGGTGCCGTGGAAACCATAGCGGCGCACGTGATACTTCTCGTAAAGCTCGTAAGGCACGGCATACAGATAAGCGTAGTCGGGCATTGTAGAGTGGAATGCGTTGTCGAACACGCACACCTGCGGCACATTTGGCATGAGGTGGTCAACGGCGCGGATACCTTTCAAGTGGCCTGCGTTGTGTACAGGAGCCAAGTCGCAGAGTTCCTCTATACCGTCTTCCACGCTCTGGTCAACAATCACGCTCTGGCAGAACTTGTCGCCGCCCTGCACGATGCGGTGTCCCACAGCGTCAATCTCGTCGAGGCTCTTGATAGCGCCAATCTCTTTATCGAGCAGAACTGAGAACACCATGTTCACGCCTTCCTTGTGGTCGGGCATATCGTGCATGATTTGTTTCTTCTCGCCGTTCGGCAGAGTTACCTTAATAAACGCTCCATCGATACCGATGCGCTCCACGCCTCCCTGTGCAAGAACTGTTTCATTATCCATATTGTAGAGCTTGTACTTAATAGACGAGCTTCCACAATTCAATACAAGTATTTTCATAATTTAAATGAAGAATGAAGAATGAAGAATGAGGAATAACCTCCACACTGCAACATACTCATTCTATTTTCCTTTATTTTTGTTTATATTATTCTTAATTGTTTTTATAGAAGAGACTAATAATGCTATCAGCTCACTACAATCGGTTGCCATACTTTCAAATTCATTTTCTTTCAGACAATCAGTATCTTTTAAGAGGTTCAACCAGTTAATGGTTTCATTTGCCTCTTTTAAAGCTATAGAAAGTTTTGAAGCGAAGTCTGAAGGACTTTGAGCGAATTCCGACTCATGCACATTCGCCGATATAGATGTTCCTGAGCGTAATACTTGTTTGTATATAGAAACAAGTCGCCAGTCATTACTGGAAAGATGCAAGAACATTTTCACTATTCTAACAGCAAAAGCATAGCTTTTTATGTGCAGTACAGACCCTTCTCGTTTATAATTAATCATTAATTACCCAAAGGAGAAATTCATTCTTCATTCTTCATTCTTCATTCTTCATTTCCTAAGCCTTCGCATCCATTGCCTGGCAAGCTGTGATAGCCACCATATAATATATGTCGTCTACGGAGCAACCGCGGCTCAGATCATTCACCGGACGGGCGATACCCTGAAGAATCGGACCGATGGCGATAGCATCGCCAAGACGCTGGACAAGCTTATAAGCGATGTTGCCAACTTCCAAGCAAGGCACTACAAGTACATTGGCATTACCTGCGATGTCGCTGCCCGGGGCCTTCTTGGAACCTACCGATGGCACAAGAGCGGCGTCAGCCTGCAACTCTCCGTCCACCTTCAACTCAGGACAACGCTCCTTAGCCAACTTCGTAGCCTCGACAACCTTGTCCACAACCTCGTGCTTAGCGCTGCCTTTGGTCGAGAACGACAGCATAGCTACCTTCGGATCGGCAAATCCTGCTACGCTCTTGGCAGTCTGTGCGGTGCACACGGCGATCTGTGCAAGCTGGTCAGCATCAGGCATCGGAGTAACAGCCACGTCGCCCATCACAACCACACCGTTCTCACCATACTGAGGCTGCTTCGTGATGAGAAGCATAGCGCCACTCACGCAAGTGATACCCGGAGAGCACTTGATAATCTGAAGAGCCGGACGCAATGTGTCGCCGGTAGTGCTGAGAGCACCCGAAATCTGTCCGTCGGCGCCCTCGGTCTTGATAATCATGCAACCCAGATAAAGCGGATTCTTCACCAACTCGCGAGCCTGCTCTATTGTCATGCCCTTCTTCTTACGCAGCTCGGCAAGCAACGTGGCATATTCCTCGCTCTTCGGATTGTTCTCCGGGTCGATTATAGTAGCCTTACCGATGTTCTGGAGGCCCCATTCTGCCGCGAGCTTGTTTATCTCCTCAGGATTACCGATGAGAATAATGTTTGCCAATTCATCGGCTAACACCTTGTCTGCCGCTCTCAGTGTGCGTTCCTCTGTAGCTTCAGGGAGTACGATGCGCTGCTTATTACTTTTAGCGCGCTCTACTATTTGCTGTAATAAATCCATAGTTTGTATTTTTTAGATTTGTCTATTTTGCTATTTACAGATTGCAAAATTAAGAAATTAAATTGATATACACCTTATATAATAATATATTTTTTTATTAAAACCGTGTCCTACGGTATTTATAAGTAAGAATAAAAGAAAAAAGCACACCGCAATGAGAGGACGGCTAAGTGCCTGATAAAAGGAACTTTTGCGACAACCATAATGAATTATTGTGATAAGCATTTTATGTTGATTGGTTATTATTTGAATTAGATTAGCTAATTTTGCAGCAAAGGAGTAATTTATCCAAAGCCTAAGTTATGAACCTGAATGACGAAATGCTTTTCAGACGCGCAGAAAAAGCCATATTATCTCACGAGTTGTATCTCCGGGACAATATGTCGAGGAGTGTGCTGGATGATTACGTTCACATTCCGAAAAACAAGTTAGCCCTGATATTCAGAGAGTTTACCGGCATGACGTTTCCGAACTATATAAATTCTCTGAGGCTGAAACGGGCTGCCGAAATTCTGATCGAGCATCCAACGCATACTATCGAGAGTGTGGCTAACGACTGCGGAATGCCGGTGGCGCAAACTTTCTACAGGCTATTCCGAGACAAATATGGTATGACACCAACCGAATACAGACGGAAACAAAAAACCGGTATCAACAAATGATACCGGTTTTTTGTTTGTATAGACTCGCATTATTATATATACTGGAGTGTCATACCATCATTTCTTTGGAGATGATGCTCTCCAACTGCTCTGCCGAGAGGCGCAGTTGGAAGTTGCCGTTCATGGCTACGGAGATGCGTCCTGTCTCTTCCGACACGACGATTGCCACGGCGTCGCTCTCCTGCGAGATGCCCATTGCGGCGCGATGGCGCAATCCGAGTTCTTTCGGGATGTCGTGGTTGTGGCTCACCGGCAATATGCAGCCTGCGGCGCGGATGCGTTTCTTGGTTATCACCATCGCACCGTCGTGAAGCGGGGAGTTCTTGAAGAAGATGTTCTCTATGAGCCGCTGGTTGATGTTGGCGTTTATCACGTCGCCCGTTTCCACTATGTCGTCGAGCGGAGTGCCGCGTTCCAAGACTATCAGTGCGCCCACCTTGCTGCGGCTCATGCTCATGCAGGCCATGACAATAGGCATATACGCTTCTTTGTTCACGGTCTTTCGCTTCTCGCCGATATGCAGGAAGTGGAACAGGTTCTGCGCCCGCCGATGGGTTCCGATACTATAAAGGAACTTGCGGATTTCCTCTTGGAAAAGCACAATCAGTCCGATTACTCCCACACTGACGAGTTTGTCCATTATGCTTCCGAGCAGACGCATCTCTAAAACCTGACTCACGAAAAGCCACATAATGACAAACACCATGATGCCTATGAAGACATTAAGCGAACGCGACTCCTTCATCAGCCGGTAGATGTAATACAACATCAGTGCGACGAGTACTATATCTATTATGTCTTTTATCCCAAATTCTATGAAATCCATATTCTTTTTAACAACGTTAGTTTATTATTAGGAGACGGGAGTTCTGGAGTTCAGGAGTTCAGAC
>URER01000010.1 GCA_900547005.1 uncultured Prevotella sp. | reverse complement strand
CTCAAAGCACTAAAAAAGAGGCTGCGCCGTAAAAACTTAATTACGACACAGCCCCATTTCTTTACGTATTCTTTCCGTAGAACTTGGGATCACTCTGTCTGGGCTTCCCCCCTTGGGGGGATTAGAGGGGGGCTTGTACTCTACATTCTCCCTTTATAGCGTGGCGTATGCTTCTCGTCGGGACGGAAAGCGGCTTTCTTGTCGGGCCGTTCCAAGTTGAGCGGAGTGTTGCCGAGGAACGAATTGCCCATCCATCTCACGATGTCGTCCACCCATTTTGCGGCATCAGGGAATGTAGGATGCACGCCGTCTAAACGCTGGCAGTAAGTGTTGCTACTGTCATAGAAGTTGTTTACACCTGTGTTACGGCGTATAATATCTACTATTGTACGGTCGCGCACCTTGCGCCACGGCAGCGGACCAATCCACAGATAAGGAATATCACCAATCTTTGCCAATATATCCTTAATCCAATTCTCGCGTCGCTCGTAGTCATAATAGCCCAAGTCATTCGTTCCCAGACTCATTATTATATAGTCGGGATGCACCCGATTGATGTGATATTGCAAGTCGTAAGTCGTCGACCAGCTCTTAGACGTGGAGCCATACCATATCACCGTATGCAGGTCGAAGTCGTTTTTCGCGGCATAATCAGAGAAACGGCTGCCCAATCCGTCGCACATCGAGTCGCCGATAAGCAATACCCGCAATTTTCGTGAAGCCTTTTCCACACTCTTCTCTACCTCTTTCGCATTTGAATCCCCCACAGGCACATCGGCAATCGCATTGTCGGGATTAGGTGCTTTCACTCCCCTGCTCGTCTCACTCTTCAACGAACGGGGCATGGCATCGGGTGTCTGCAAAGCCGCATCATAACTGTTCATCGCGCCATTCTGCGCAGGTAGCGACGAAGCCACGGCCAACAAGACCGATATGAGTATCAACCTTATCATCTCGCCACCCCCTTTCTTGCGTCCTGAACGCGCTTCTGCCATATCTCAAAACTGTTTATCGTGTTCTGCCACAGGATGTAACAGCCCGGTCCGATGGTAGAAAGCGGATGCAGATATGTCGTTGCCGCCCAGATGGCAAACACCGTATTCTTCTGTCCGAGAGCCTGACCGGCATTCACGGTACTGCCGAAGAAATGTCCGATATAGCGCCCTACGGCAAACTGGATGATGCAAAGCATGAGCGAGAAGACTGCCAATACCGAGAGAAACGTAACGGACGTGTCGGCATGGACAATGTTCCGGATGGTCGTTCCCGACACAATCATGAGCGAACAAGCCCAAAGATAATAGCTCAAATCCTTTATCCCGGTAACGAACTTATGGAATTTGTGCATATAATGCTTCACCAAATAAGCGAAGAACATAGGCAACAGCAACACGAGGAACACCTCCTTTAAGATAGTAAAGAACGCTGACGCGAAAGAAATGTGCGCCTCACTATTAATCAAAGGGAAGCAGACAGGCACAAGCGTTGCCGTGATAAGATTCGAGAGAAACGTGTACGAGGTCATCTCCTCAAGGTTTCCGCCGAGCTTCATTGTCACCACAGGAGCGGCAGAAGCGCACGGACAGATGATGCTGATGAGCAGAGCCTCGAGCAGGATAAGGTTATTGCCCCGCATATCGAATGCGAGAATAAGCCCCACCGTGATTGCAACAAACAATATCTGGAACAATCCCACACACCAATGCCAGCGCACCGGGCGCAACTTATGGAAGTCGACCTTGCAGAAAGTTACGAAAAGCACAAGGAACATAAACACCGGCAAGCCTGTCTTGCATATAGGAGCGAAGAACCTGGAAGCCTCATCTAAAGCCGGAACATAAGCGAAAACAAGATATAGAACCGTACCGGTAATAATCGCTACCGGCAGCGTCCAATCTTTCAAGAAACGTACAATACCCATTGTGTATTAATGATTTACAATCGTATCACGGGGTGCAAAGGTAGCAAAAATATTCCATCCGTAGTGAGTTTTAACGTCTATTAAGATGTAAGTTCAAACTCTATATAACCGAAAAAAGTCTCGACATCACGTCGAAACTTTTTCTAATTATTGAATGTTTCAGCAGTTTGAGTTTTATGTAGTTATATATTCTTTGAAAATCGTTTTATTTATTTTCTGTTGGCAAAGGTAAACAATTAATTGACATATATCAAATTATTTTTAATAAAAATCTATTTTTTCTACGTAAACGTTTACGGTATTTCGCCTCAACATGATGAAAAGAGAAGAGAGGAGAGGGAAAAGAGGAGAGAATAGCGGCATAAAGATTATTCAAAAAACATATCATCACAGACGAATTTGGAAGTTGTTTTGTAAAATTAATTTACCATTTTCAGCCTCATTTTTATTGTGTCAACTTTTGTTAAATATAGGTCCCGTTACTCATTTTCGGTGATTTTACGACCTCAAAAAGCCAAACTCAAGACTCAAAATTCGCAACTCAAAATTCCCAAACGGCCTCCGTTAGAAAAAAAATGAGTCGATTTTTGTCGAAATTTGATGTTCCCGAAAACAGGGAAAAATGGCAAAATCGGGCGATTTAACGTTTGTTAGCTTCCAAAAGTGGCACTTTTAGAGTGCGTTTTAGGCCGTTTTGCAGTGCAAAAGTGGCTCCGTTGAAGGCTAAAAGTGGCACTTTTGGCGTCTAACGGAGCCTCCGTTGCAATATAACGGGGGAAATTTTGGCTCTCAAAACGGCAGTTTTTAAGAAAAAAATCAGGATAAGTCTCTGATAATCAAAGAATTAAGCCAAAATAGCGCAAAATGCCGTATTTTGCGATATTTGCAAGCGAAGAAGATTTTGAAGAAAATACAGCGAGTTTTTAAGGGGTATTTGTAAAGATTTTTCAGAAAGCGGTAAGAGGGGGAAGCTGGAGGCAAAAGATTACTCACATTATTTAATAATGTAATCATTCTTACATCTAAAAAATGTCGTATCTTTGCAGAAGATAAGCTACACTCGGCAATATGAGAATAAACTCTCATTGCGCTCATTTGCATTATCTTTGCAGAAGATAAGCTGCACTCGGCAATATGAGAATAAATTCTCATTGCGCTCATTTGCATTATCTTTGCAGAAGATAAGCTGCACTCGGCAATATGAGAATAAATTCTCATTGCGCTCATTTGCATTATCTTTGCAGAAGATAAGCTACACTTTTGTAAAAGAGTAGAAATAAAAAACGAATGAAGGAATTTGTAATATCAGAAGTCAAGGCGGAAACCGCTGTACTCGTCGGACTAATAACAAAGGAACAGGACGAGGCAAAGACAAAAGAATATCTCGACGAACTGGAGTTTCTGGCTGATACGGCCGGAGCAATCACCGTGAAGCGATTCACGCAGCGTATGGCGGGCCCAAGCTCGGTTACGTATGTGGGCAAGGGAAAATTAGAGGAGATAAGACAATACATCATCGACGAGGAGGATGCGGAACGCCCGGTGGGTATGGTAATCTTCGACGATGAGCTGTCGGCGAAGCAGATACGCAACATCGAGAACGAGCTGAAGGTGAAAATACTCGACCGCACGTCGCTCATCCTCGACATTTTCGCAATGCGCGCGCAGACGGCCAACGCCAAGACACAGGTGGAATTGGCGCAATACCGCTATATGCTGCCACGTCTGCAACGACTGTGGACGCACCTTGAGCGTCAGGGAGGCGGTAGCGGCTCGGGCGGTGGCAAAGGCTCTGTGGGCTTGCGTGGTCCGGGTGAGACGCAGCTTGAGATGGACCGCCGTATCATCCTGCAACGCATAACGCTCCTGAAGCAGCGTCTCGCGGAGATTGACAAGCAGAAGACGACACAGCGCAAGAACCGCGGACGACTCATCCGCGTGGCTCTCGTGGGATATACCAACGTGGGCAAGAGCACGATAATGAACCTCATGGCAAAGAGCGAGGTGTTTGCGGAGAACAAACTCTTTGCAACGCTCGACACGACAGTACGCAAGGTGGTGGTGGAAAACCTGCCGTTTCTGCTCGCCGACACCGTAGGATTTATCAGAAAATTGCCCACCGACCTTGTTGATTCGTTCAAGTCAACGCTCGACGAGGTGCGCGAGGCCGACCTGTTGCTGCACGTCGTAGACATCTCGCACCCGGATTTCGAGGAGCAGATACAGGTGGTGGAGAAGACTTTGGCCGACCTCGGTTGTGCAGAGAAGCCGTCGATGATTGTCTTCAACAAGATAGACAACTACACGTGGACGGAGAAAGAGCCGGATGACCTCACGCCAATGACGCGCGAGAACATCACACTCGACGATCTGAAACGCACGTGGATGGCGAAGTTGCACGAGAACTGCCTTTTCATCAGTGCCCGTGAGAAGGACAATATCGACGAATTCAGAGACATATTATATAAAAAGGTACGCGAGCTGCACGTGCAGAAGTACCCGTATAATGACTTCCTCTATAACATAGAGGAGTGAAAGACATAAGCTGATGGAGAAGAACAGCCTTATCATCGTATCAGGGGGAATGGACAGCATTACCCTCCTGCACTACCGCAAGGAGCAGATATCCCTTGCGGTTACATTCGATTATGGAAGCAACCATAACAGAAGGGAAACAGAATACGCAGCATATCACTGCAAATCACTCGGCATCGAGCATATCGTAATCCCACTTTCCTTTATCCATGACTACTTCAAGAGTTCACTGCTACAGGGAGCCGACGCAATACCGGAAGGCCATTACACAGCGGAGAACATGAAATCGACGGTCGTACCGTTCCGGAACGGCATCATGCTGGCAGTCGCCTGCGGCATAGCCGAGAGTAGAGGACTCGACCGTGTGCTGATAGCCAACCATAACGGGGATCATGCAATATATCCGGACTGCCGGGAAAATTTCATTGCGGCAATGGGAAAGGCTATGGAAGCCGGAACATACGAACATATAAGCATTGACGCTCCGTTTACAGACATAAGCAAAACCGACATCGCCTTAATCGGCAAAAGGCTCGGAATAGATTATTCCAAGACATACTCGTGCTACAAAGGCGGAGAGAAACACTGCGGAAAATGCGGAACGTGCGTCGAAAGAAAAGAAGCCTTGCGCAATGCGGGGATAGAAGACACGACCGAATACGAGGAGCAATGACTATTACTCACATAAAGAAACGACCCTGAAATTAGAAATTATGACAGACTACAGATATCTGACAGACAATGAGATTGCCGCTCTCGAGGGCAACGGCTGCAAGGCAGAGAACTGGGACGACGTGGAAACGGCCGAGGGATTCGTGGCAGGGAACTACCGCAACGTGGAGTTCTACGGGCGCATCAGGCTGGGAAACGTAGACGGAATGGCAGAGATAAGCCCGGGATTCTATAAGAATTTCGGAGTGTATAACGCTACGCTGCGCAACGTGAGCATAGGCAACAACTGCCTGATAGAGAACATCGGCAACTACATCAACGAGTATTCCATCGGCGACAACTGCCTGATTAGCGGCGTGGGAAGAATCGAGACCTCCGAGGGTGCGACCTTCGGTGAGGACAATTTAGTGTCTGTATTGAACGAGGCAGGCGACGGAAACCTTGTCATCTTCAGCGGGCTGACAGCTCCTCTCGCGGCATTCATGGTGAAACACAGCGAAGAGAAGACCATCCGCGAAACGCTGAGACGACTCATACGCGAGGAGATGGAATACTCACGCAACGAACGCGGCACCATCGGCAACAACGTGAAGATAGTGAACACAACGGACATCACAAACACGATAATACAGGACGAGTGCGAGATAAACGGCGCGTCGAGGCTCAGCGACTGCACAATAGTCAGTTCGACGGACGCCAGCGTATATATCGGCACCGACGTGATATGCGAGAACAGCATCATTACCAACGGCTCATCGGTGGTGGACGGCGTGAAATTGCAAGACTGTTTCGTGGGCGAGGCGTGCACCATCAGCAACGGTTTCAGCGCGTCGAGCAGCGTGTTCTTCGCCAACTCACATCTCAGCAATGGCGAGGCGTGCGCCGCTTTCTGCGGTCCTTTCACAGCTTCGCATCATAAGAGTTCGCTGCTCATAGGCGGAATGTACTCGTTCTACAATGCCGGCTCGGCCACAAACTTCTCCAACCACGCCTATAAGATGGGACCGATGCACTACGGCTGCTTGGAGCGCGGCTCTAAAACGGCCAGTGGCGCGCACATTCTCATGCCGGCACAGATTGGTTCTTTCTCGATGTGCATGGGCAAGATAGCCAACCATCCCGACACTACGGCACTGCCGTTCTCGTATGTTTTCGGCGACGGACGCAACACCCGGCTCGTTCCCGGACGCAATCTCATGACCGTGGGACTTTATCGCGACATCCGCAAGTGGGTGCGCCGCGACAAGCGTTCGGTCGAGGCGAAGAAGAGTGCGGTCAACTTCAAATGGCTTAATCCGTTCACCGTGGCGGAGATTCTGAAAGGAAAAGAACTTTTGGAAAGCCTTCGCAAGGGCATGACAAATGAGGATATGTGTTGCGAGTTCAATAATTTCACCATCAGCAACAAGTCGGTTGTGAAGGGAATCGAACTGTATGATATGGCCCTACGGCTGTATATGGGTTCCGTAATCGACACCATTGCGCCTGCGGAAAGCGACAATGAGCCGTCAACAAGCGCAAAAGCGGTCATTGGAACTGGCGAATGGAGCGACCTGTCAGGCCTGCTTCTGCCATTGTCTGAGGAAGAACGGCTGGCCGACGACATACGCAACGGCGACATGGAAAGCGTCCAGGACGTTACGGATAGGCTCAACTCATGCCACGAGCAGTACGAGGCATGGCAGCAGGCATGGGCTACGGCGATGATAACCGACTACTACGACATTGCCGAAATAACCGAGCAGGACTGCCGGACAATCCTCGCCGACTACGATGAGGCACGCGAGGAATGGGCCGAAGGCATCATGGCAGACGCCGAAAAGGAATTCCAAATGGGCGATATCGAGCAAGACGTGTACGACAACTTTATAAAACAATTAAAAGAGGACATGACAGAGAGGAAATGAAGAACGAAGAGGGAAGAGAGGAAGTGAAGAACGAAGAGGGAAGAACGAAGAATCCTATTACCATTACTCCCTATAGCCCCAATAACTTCATATTACTCCCCATATAACTCCCTATACTCCATATACCCCCCATATAACTCCCAACAACAAATAACAACAATAAAACAATGAGACTAAAATTATTTATCACAACGCTCCTCGTCACACTCGGAATAAGTGCGGGAGCAAAAGATTACAAGTATCAGACCGTAGAGGGCGACCTGATGAAAACGCGTATCTATACGCTCGACAACGGACTGAAGGTTTACCTCTCGGTGAACAATGACGCGCCACGCATACAGACATACATTGCCGTACGCACCGGTAGCCGCAACGACCCGGCAGAGACAACGGGCCTGGCACACTATCTTGAGCACATCATGTTCAAGGGAACGACCCACTTCGGCACTTCCGACTACGCCAAAGAGAAACCGCTTCTCGATGACATCGAGGCGAGATATGAGAAGTATCGCAAGCTGACCGACCCGCAAGAGCGCAAGCAGGCGTATCACGAGATAGACAGTATATCGCAGATTGCTGCCCAATACTTCATCCCGAACGAGTATGACAAGCTGATGGCATCTATAGGAGCGGAAGGTTCCAATGCCTATACGAGCAACGACGTAACCTGCTACACGGAGGACATACCTTCGAACGAGGTTGAGAACTGGCTGAAGGTGGAGTCCGACCGCTTCCGGAATATGGTGATTCGCGGTTTCCATACAGAGCTTGAGGCTGTCTACGAGGAATTCAACATCGGTCTTGCAAAGGACAACAGAAAGGCATACAACGCGCTGTTCGCGCTCGCGATGCCCGGCCATCCGTACGGCACGCAGACCACAATCGGCACGCAGGAACACCTCAAGAACCCGTCGATAACGAACATCAAGAACTATTTCAACCGCTATTATGTTCCGAACAACGTTGCCATCTGTATGGCGGGCGACTTCAATCCGGACGCGGTAATAGCCCTAATCGACAAGTATTTCGGCTCATGGCAGCCAAACAAGAATCTCTCACGGCCGGAATATCCGGCATTGAAGCCTATAACGGAAATCAAGGACACCACTGTTGTAGGACAAGAGGCTGAGAACATAATGATGGCGTGGCGTTTTAACGGAGCGTCCGATTTGCAGTCGGACACATTAGAGGTCATCTCTTATATGCTTGCGAACGGCAAAGCCGGACTGTTCGAGGTGAATCTGGAGCAGAAGATGCTTGCACAGGGAGTGAGCGCGTTCTACTATGGACTGAACGATTACTCCGGTCTGATGATAAACGGAATGCCCAAAGACAACCAAAGCCTTGAGGAACTGCGCGCGCTTATCCTCGGCGAGATAGGAAAACTGAAGCGCGGAGAGTTCTCAGACGACCTCCTTCCGGCGGTAATCAACAACATGAAGCTGAACCACTACAAAGGACTGAAGAGCAATGAATACCGCGCCGACGCATTCGTTGACGCATTCATAAACGGCAAGAGATGGGAAGACGTGGTAGCCCAGTACGACCGCAGAAGTGGCATGACCAAGCAGCAGATTGTGGACTTCGCTAACAAATACCTGAACGACAACTTCGTATGTGTTTACAAGAAGATTGGCAACGACAGCACAATCCATAAGATTGACAAGCCGGCCATCACCCCGATACCCACCAACCGCGACATGAGCAGTAAGTTTCTTGAGGAAATTATGAGTTCAAAGACTGAGGAAATACAGCCGAGGTTCATTGACTTCAAGAAAGACATGGCCATATCAAAGATAAAGAATCTGCCCCTGCTCTATAAGCACAACGACGAGGACGGGCTGTTCAATCTCTCGTTCTACTACAACTTCGGCACGGAAGCACAGAAGGGTCTCGACCTCGTTCCGTCATACCTTTATTATATAGGCACCGACAAGAAGACATCGGCGGAAATAAAAGAAGAGTTCTATAAACTGGCCTGCAATTATTCCATCAATGTATCCTCCGACGCGATGACGGTGAACCTCAGCGGTCTGAACGAGAATCTGCCAAAGGCTCTCGCTCTGCTCGAGGACTTCATGAAGAACGCCAAGGGCGACAAGGAGTCATACAGCAAGTTCGTTGACCTTACAATGAAGGGACGCGCTGACGACAAGACAAACCAAAACCGGAACTTCTCAATGCTCATACAGTATGGTATGTACGGTCCGTACAACCAATACCGCAATATTCTGAGCGAGAAAGAGTTGCGCGATGCCGACCCGCAGATGCTGCCGGATATGCTGAAACAGCTCGCAGGCATGGAGCATACGGTGATGTATTACGGTCCGTACACGGAAAAGCAGCTTGCCGCACTCATCACAAAGGAGCACAAGACGGCGAAGAAACTCGTACCGGCTCCGGCAGGAAAGGAATATACCGAGCAGCAGACACCGTCGAACGAGGTCTACATCGCGCCATACGATGCCAAGAACATATACATGATTCAGTATCATAACGAAAACCGCCAATGGAATCCCGAGGAGGCACCGGTAAAGGCAATGTTCAACCAATACTTCGGCGGCGGTATGAATACCGTGGTGTTCCAGGAGCTGCGTGAGGCTCGCGGACTGGCATACAGTGCCGCTGCGTACTACAACGAGCCGTGGCGCAAGAATCATCCAGAAGATTTCTACACCTATATAATATCGCAGAACGACAAGATGATGGACTGCATCAAGGTGTTCAACAATATCATCGATACCATCCCACAGTCGCAGGCTGCATTCGACATAGCGAAACAGAGTCTCGCGAAGAGCCTGCAAAGCCAGCGCACACTGCGTTTCGGAATCCTGAACGCATATATGAGCGCAAAGCGTCGCGGCATAGACTACGACATAAACGAGAAGATTTACAATGCGCTGCCGTCCGTTAAGCTCAGCGACATCGTGAAGTTCGAGCAGGACGCCATGGCAAACAAGCCCTACCGTTACATCATTCTCGGCGATGAAAAAGAACTCGACATGGAGGCTCTCGGAAAGATTGGTCCGATAAAGAGACTCACGACGGAGGAGATTTTCGGATACTAAAAAAACAAAACATTCATTACCATGACTATGAAAGAAACGGATAACGTCATGGTAACATTGAAATAAAATGCTGCGCTTAGAGTTTTATGCCATCTAAGCGCAGTTTTTTTTATTCTTTCTTGTAATGTTCCCGACAAACAAGCGTCTAAGAATATAGAACAAAAGTATTATTAATCATTTAAAACACAATAATTATGAATTGGATTGTATCACCACTCGTAGTGCTTATCATCTTCAGCACAGTCTACAAAGTATTCGAACTCTTCGTGCGACGCGGAGAACGACTCAAAATCTTAGACAAGATAGAAGAGATTAAAGACGTGAATCTCTCTGGTCTGAACCTCAACTTGCCGAGTTTCAACACACGCATCCGCAACAAGTTCCTTTCGCTGCGATGTGGCTTGCTGGCTCTTGGCATCGGCTTGGGACTGCTCATCGGCAAGCTTACCACGTTGGCATTGCAGGCTTCATGGATTAATACTGATGGCGGAGAGAGAGTTACACGCGACCTTAACTCAGTTCTTCAGACCTCATGTGTCTGCTTGTTCGGCGGTTTGGCACTTGTCATTTCCTATTTCATCGAGCGAAATACGGAACGTAAGGACAAAGAAAATGTTCAGGAAACAAACACCGAGGTATAACAAAGGGGAATGAGGACGGACGAAAGCATACTGATAGAGCGTATTCTCGACGGCCACGACGAGGACTACGGCTACTTCATCGAACGCTATGGCGACGAGACATTGGCACTGGTCATGCGGCTGGTGTCAAGTCGCGAGGATGCCGAGGAGATTGTTCAGGATGCTTTCGTGAGTGCCTTCGACCACCTCTGCGAGTTTCGCGGACGCTCCAAATTCTCCACATGGCTGTGCAGCATTGCCTACCGCAGGGCCTTAAGCTATCTGCGACAACGTAAGATTAAATACGTGGAGATAAACGAAAATACGAATGTCCGCGACTCCGACATCGATGAAACACTCGCCGACGAGCAACGCACCCGGCAACTGCAACGGGCCGTAAAGATGCTGAAGCCCGAGGAGCAGGCTCTCATCACGATGTTCTACTATGACAACCGACATATTAACGACATCGCGCTAATCATAGGACAGAAACCAAACAATATCGCAACACGGCTGCACAGGATTCGTAAAAAGCTGTACTTATTAATAAAAGAGAACTATGAAGACTGACAACAAGGACACGGCTCTGCGCAGAGCCATCGGAACCATAGAAGAGGAACGGCAGTTCAAGTTGCCGTCGAACTTCGCCTACATGACAATGAGGCGTATCGAGGCAGAGAAACGGCGCAAAGAACTCCGCTACCGCATCATCACACTGCTGTCTACGGCATCGGTAACCATTGCCGGAATAATCACTGTCGCTTTGTCGTGCGGCAAGGATATTATCCGCGGCTTTGCCAATGTCTTCGACCGCCAACAGTCCTTTTCCGACATGGTTCCCATGCTGATATGCCTCGTTTTCTTTGCTTCGCTCAACACTATACTACAAAAGCATTTTCATACCGACTGATTGAAGTCGTTTGTTTACCATTTTTTATTATAATAAGGTGTATTTTTTGGAATAAAAAGTATAACTTTGCAGTCATAAGTCTGACTAACAACAATTATTAGATATTATGGCAACAACACCGGAATTCAAGTACGCCCCGATGTTTCAGGTGGGTAAGGACGACACAGAATATCGTCTGCTCACGAAAGAGGGCGTTTCGACAGGGGATTTCGAGGGACACGAAATCCTGAAAGTATCAAAAGAGGCTCTTACGCTGCTCGCTCAGCAGGCTTTCCACGACGTGGAGTTCATGCTGCGCCGCTCACACAACGAGCAGGTGGCACAGATTCTGACCGACCCGGAGGCTTCGGACAACGACAAATATGTGGCATTGCAGTTCCTGCGCAACGCCGAAACAGCGTGCAAGGGCGTGCTGCCGTTCTGCCAGGACACGGGTACGGCAATCATACACGGCGAGAAGGGACAGCAGGTGTGGACAGGTTTCGAGGACGAGGAGGCTCTGTCGCTCGGCGTCTACAACACTTTCACACAGGACAACCTGCGCTATTCGCAGAACGCTCCGCTGAATATGTACGACGAAGTGAACACGCGCTGCAACCTGCCGGCGCAGATTGACATCGAGGCCGTAGAGGGAGCGGAGTATCGTTTCGTGATGGTGGCAAAGGGCGGTGGCTCTGCCAACAAGACATACTTCTATCCGATGACAAAAGCTACGATTCAGAACGAAGGCACACTGCTGCCGTTCCTCGTTGAGAAGATGAAGAGCTTGGGCACTGCCGCTTGTCCTCCTTATCACATCGCGTTCGTCATCGGCGGCACATCGGCAGAGAAGAACCTGCTCACCGTGAAGCTCGCCTCAATCAAATACTACGACAATCTGCCTACGACGGGCGACGAGACAGGACGTGCTTTCCGCGACATTGACTTGGAAAACAAGCTCCTTGAGGAGGCTCACAAGATTGGACTGGGCGCTCAGTTCGGCGGTAAGGCTTTGGCACATGATATCCGCGTGATTCGTCTGCCGCGCCACGGAGCGAGCTGCCCTATCGGTATGGGCGTGAGCTGCTCGGCCGACCGTAACATCAAGGCGAAGATTAACAAGGACGGTGTATGGCTTGAGAAGATGGATTGCAACCCAACCGAACTGATACCAGAGGAATTGCGCAACCCGGGCGAAGGCACCACGGGCATCGAAATCGACCTTGACAAGGGTATCGATGCTGTGCGCGCAGAACTTACAAAGTATCCGGTGAGCACACGCGTGAACCTGAAAGGTACCATCATCGTGGCTCGCGACATCGCTCATGCTAAGCTGAAAGCTCGCCTGGATGCTGGCGAAGAGATGCCGGATTACTTCAAGAATCATCCTATTTTATATGCCGGTCCGGCGAAGACTCCGGCGGGTTATCCTTGCGGATCAATGGGACCGACCACAGCCAACCGCATGGACCCATACGTAGATGAGTTCCAAGACCACGGTGCAAGTCTCGTGATGATAGCCAAAGGCAATCGCAGCGACGTGGTAACAAATGCTTGTCAGAAGCACGGAGGTTTCTATCTCGGGACTATCGGAGGCGTGGCGGCCGTTCTGTCGCAGAGCAGCATCAAGAGCATCGAGTGTGTGGAATATCCCGAACTGGGTATGGAGGCTATTTGGAAAATCACCGTTGAGAATTTCCCCGCCTTCATCCTCGTAGACGACAAGGGCAACGACTTCTTCAAACAGTTGAAGCCGTGGACTCCGTGCGCCAAGTAACAGTACGACCATATACATAAACAACCGCACTTTATGGAACGACAATTCCAAGAAGTGCGGTTGTTTTTTTTACATATAATTAAGGATAACCGGCAAAAAACGGGCTCACCCGATAAATATAGGGGAAGTCTTTTATTAAATATTATGCCGCACCTTTGCACACCTTTACGTCATGCTCAGAGTATTTAAGGCTTGATTACTCCGGTACTGAAGCCAAAATACTTGAGTAATCAGGCCGGAATTACTTGAGTACTGCGCCCAAATTACTCGAGTACTGCGCCCAAATTACTCGAGTATTGCGCCATAGTACTATACTGTCCGACCGAAATGGGTTGTCCCCTGGATTTATCTGGTGAGCCAAAAAACGAACTTAGTTCTGAATACGGTATTACTTGCCGGCTTTCCGCAGCCTGTTCCATGAAGGAAAGCCTCTGACAAGGTGTATGAAGGCTGTAACGCCCATGGCGACTCCAATGCCATAATGCCATAATCCAAGATGCGGAATCTTAACCGGCGAGAGCAGTTTGACAGTTCCCGTCAGCAGTGTAGCAAGAAACAGTATCAACAATATCCAAGTATCGGCATAAAACCATGTGAACTTCTTTTTAAGGGCTGGCAGCATCTTACGGAAATGAGTCCAGTGTCTGAAAAGAAGTACCGTCATGGCATAGCCAAGCACCATATGAATAATTTTTATTATGCCACGCGGCTGGATAATGATTCCATGACTCTTTAGATGCAGTATAATACCGACACACAATGTGGCTGCAAAGGCAGCAATCAATCCAATACCAATGTTTGCTTTAGTTCTCATAGGCGACTGTTGATTTTTATTTAAAGACATAATTAGAGTGATTCAAACTTATATTCTCCTATCTACTGTTTTATCATTTCCATTAAATGCAAGCCTTTGTATATCTCACATATCAGAAATCTCACTTACCACCACGTTATGAAAACAAACCGTATAAAATTCTATATATACGGCAAAGTTACGGAAAAATATCGGAATAAAACCAAGAAAAAGTGTGAAATGACACTAAACGACTTAACTAAACGTGGTAACTGTTGACTTGCCCATAGCCGACTTTTGGCTATGTAAAAAGAAAATATGGCATAGCCCGACTACTGTAATGACCGCACAAAAAAACAGGAGAGCAGAGGCAACCCCTACATCTCCTGTTTACGGATGATATAACTTACAGTTAAAATTTAATATTTATATTATATGTATCTTGTTATTTTGCTATGAACTTCTTACCGTTCTTTATAAGAACGCCTTTATAAGAGTTTGCATCAACACGCTGACCGGCAAGGTTGTAAACCTGCGAATTGTCAGATGTCTCTACGGCATTGATGTTGCTGATACCTGTCACAACGGTCAAATCACAAGTGCATTCGTTTGTTGCAACAGTAAATGTGAAGGTCACATTGTATATTCCGGCAGTTGCGACTTCCTTAGTGAGGTTGCCACCTCCAGGCGCACCAATCCAGTTACTACGGTTCTTAACGACCTGATAGCATATCGTATTCGCTTCGAGTTCCGCATTCTTATAAGTCTTTGTATAAGTGAGGCCTCCGTCATTGGTTTCCATATCGTTAGCCTCTACCGTTGCATCCCATGCCACACCGAGGAAAGGCAATGGAGGATTTTCTTTCGCTACTTCATCGTATGGATATGCGCCGGCGATTGTATATGTTGTCTTTGCCTCGATATCCTTGATTTTCTTTATTGTAGAAGTAATTTTTTCTGTAGCGGCCTCAAATGTTATGGTAATATCGTAGATACCGGCTTCCGTAATCTGAATGGTCATATTATTTCCCGGCATCCATGTAGTGCCGTTCTTAACAACTTTATACTCATAAGTATCTGGCTGCAATGCGACATTAGACTTCGTAAGTTCATAAGTCCCCCCCCCGACAGAAGTCATGAGATTGTTCTCGTCTGTCGGCGACCAGTTAGTTCCGAATATCGTCTGCACACCTGCCACAATATACGAATCCTCAGCATTTGCTTCTGCCACGAAGGTAAGAAGCATCATTGTAATTAAAGTAAAAATCTTCTTCATAAAACTTATTTGGTTAATAGCTAAGTTATATCAATGCAAAAGTACTGATTCTATTTATTTTCTCACACTTTCATTCCATTCTATCGGCATTATTTTAAGTGCAAACGATTGCATCGGTAAGGAGGTGTACTTCCCTGCAAATCCATCCCCTTACCTATAAGTTTTACGGTCTTTCCCTTTTTATGAAGTGGAGTATATGGAGCAATCAGCCATTTCGTCAGTCAACAGAGACAAAATGTCATATTATTATCACAGGCACGGAATTTGGGAGCATGAATACAGAAAAGATAAAGACCAAATAATAATAAGAAAGGAGCATAAAAATGAGATTTGACAAGTTTACAATCAAAGCACAAGAGGTTGTTCAGGAGACAGTAAACACGGCACAAAGAAACGGACAGCAGACCATAGAGCCGGTGCATCTGCTCGCAGGAGCGATGGCAAAGGCCAAAGACATCTGCACATTCCTATTCAGAAAACTCGGCGTAAACGCCATGCAGATTGAGACATTGGTGAACAGCGAGATAGCACATCTGCCGAAAGTGCAGGGCGGAGAGCCTTATCTCAGCTCAGATACAAACCGCGTGCTGCAACAGGCGGAGGACTTCTCGCAGAAGATGGGCGACGAGTTCGTGAGCGTTGAGCCGATAATATTAGCCTTGCTCAGCGTGAACAGCACGGCAAGCCGCATTCTGAAGGACAGCGGATGCACGGAGAAGGAGATGCGGAGTGCAATCAGTGAGCTGCGTCAGGGCCAGAAAGTGGAGTCGCAAAGTGCCGACGACAACTATCAGAGTCTGGCGAAATACGCACGCAACCTGGTAGAGGACGCGCGCGCCGGTAAGCTCGACCCGGTGATAGGACGCGACGATGAGATTCGCCGCGTGCTGCAAATACTGTCGCGCCGCACGAAGAACAACCCTATATTAATAGGTGAACCGGGTACGGGAAAGACCGCCATAGTGGAGGGATTGGCCGAACGCATCGTGCGTGGTGACGTGCCGGAGAACCTGAAAGACAAACAGCTCTACTCGCTCGACATGGGCGCGCTGGTCGCAGGAGCAAAATATAAAGGTGAGTTTGAGGAGCGTCTGAAAAGCGTCATCAAGGAGGTAACGCAGAGCGACGGCCGCATCATCCTCTTCATTGACGAGATTCACACCCTTGTGGGAGCCGGCGGCGGCGAAGGAGCTATGGACGCTGCCAACATATTGAAGCCTGCTTTGGCGCGCGGCGAATTGCGTTCTATCGGTGCGACGACACTCAACGAGTATCAGAAATATTTTGAAAAGGACAAGGCTTTGGAGCGTAGGTTCCAGACGGTGATGGTGGACGAGCCTGACGAAATATCGGCGATAAGCATCCTCCGCGGTCTGAAAGAACGTTACGAGAACCACCACAAGGTGCGCATACAGGACGATGCGTGCATCGCCGCGGTGCAGTTGTCGGAACGATATATCAGCGACCGATTCCTGCCCGACAAGGCTATTGACCTCATGGACGAGGCTGCGGCGAAGCTGCGTATGGAGCGTGACTCCGTGCCAGAGGAACTTGACGAAATCAACCGCCGACTGAAACAATTAGAAATTGAACGCGAAGCCATCAGGAGGGAGACCGCGGCAAATAGCGCCGGTGAAGAAAAGGCTGCATCCTCAACGGCAGACGAGAACGTGGCAATGCAAGGAAACGCAGGCCATTCGTCGAAGTTGGCACAACTCGACAGGGAGATTGCCGAGCTGCAAGACAAGCAGAAGACACTCAAAGCAAGATGGGAGGGCGAGAAATCGCTTGTAAACAAGATTCAGCAGAATAAGCAGGAGATTGAGCATCTGAAGTTCGAGGCGGAGCGTGCGGAGCGCGAAGGCAACTACGAACGGGTGGCGGAAATCAGATATAGCAAACTGAAGATGTTGGAAGATGATATCCGCAACATTCAGGAACAGTTACGCGGAACTCAGGGAGGTGAGACGATGATACGCGAGGAGGTGACTGCCGACGACATAGCTGAGGTGGTTAGCCGCTGGACGGGTATTCCTGTAACACGTATGATGCAAAGCGAACGAGAGAAGTTGCTGCATCTTGAGGAGGAGCTTCACAAGCGTGTAATAGGTCAGGAAGAGGCCATCACAGCCGTAAGCGATGCCGTGAGACGAAGCCGCGCGGGGTTGCAAGACCCGAAACGACCTATCGCTTCGTTCATATTCCTCGGTACGACGGGTGTCGGAAAGACGGAGCTGGCAAAGGCACTTGCAGAATATCTGTTCAACGACGAGACCATGATGACGCGCATAGACATGAGCGAATATCAGGAGAAGTTCAGCGTTAGCCGACTCATCGGTGCGCCTCCGGGATATGTCGGCTATGATGAGGGCGGACAGTTGACCGAAGCCGTAAGACGCAAACCATACAGCGTAGTACTCTTCGACGAAATAGAAAAAGCGCATCCGGATGTGTTCAACATCCTATTGCAGGTACTCGATGACGGTCGCCTGACTGATAACAAGGGACGCGTGGTGAACTTCAAGAATACGATTATCATCATGACGTCGAACCTCGGCAGCCAGTTGATAAGGGAGACAGCAGCAAAGAGTGATTCGGCAGAGAGCCTTTCTGAGGATATGGAAAACTTAAAGCCGCAGTTGATGACGATGCTGAAGCAGACCATCCGCCCGGAGTTCCTCAACCGAATCGACGAGACGATAATGTTCCTGCCACTCAGCCGCAAGGAGATTGCCGATGTTGTAACACTGCAAATCAACGCCGTGAAGAAGATGTTGGAGCCTCAGGGCTTCACGCTCGAAGTAACTCCTCACGCTATCGACTATCTTGCCGACGAGGGTTACGATCCGGAATTCGGTGCAAGACCGGTGAAGCGCGCAATACAGCGACTCGTCCTTAACGACCTGTCCAAGCGTCTGCTCGCCGAGGAGGTGTCACGCGACAAACCGATAATCATCGATGCTGACGGCAACGGGCTCGTGTTCAGGAACTAAAAATAACGTGAATATACAAAGCGTAAAGCCTCTTCCAAATCGGGAGAGGCTTTTTGCAGGACTTAGCTGATAAAGCAAAAAAAACTTTCTACAATGTTTATATTTCGTGATTTATGCTTATATTTGCAAATAAGAAAAACAGTAAAAGAAGAAAGGAAAAATCAATGGCAACGATGGCGACAACTCCTATGGCAGAAATCACCTTGCACATAAACGATATTTCACTACTGAACGACATAAAACGCGCAGTAAAGATGATACGTGGCGTAGACTCTATAACCGTAAAAAAAGCTAAGGAACTCACTTCCTACGAACGTTCTAAAGCCGACATCAAGGCAGGAAGAGTGTATTCATACGACAAATTGGATGATTTGATAAAGGAAATCGGAGTATGACAAAATACAAACTTCAAGTAACGGGCAACTTCAAACAGGATGTTAAGCGGTGTAAGAAGCGCGGACTACCCTTGCAAGAACTTTGGGATGTAGTAGAAATGCTTCTATGTGGAGAGACTCTTCCTGTTAAATTCCATGTCCACAGACTTCACGGAAATCACGCAGACGAATGGGAATGCCACATTCGCCCGGATTGGTTGCTTGTTTGGGAACAACATGATGATGAACTTATTCTTCTGTTTACAAACACCGGCTCACATAGCGATGTGTTCGGAAAAAACAAGAAATAAATTACAAGGTTCAATTACAAAAAGCCTCTTCCAAATCGGGAGAGGCTTTTGCGTTTTCAGTACTAAGCCCGAATTACTCCAGTACTAAGGCCAAAATACTCAAGTAATCCGACCTGAATTACTCGAGTACTAAAGCCGAATTACTCCAGTACTTGGCCTAAATTACTCCAATCCTGTGCCGCAGTACTAAGACTGATGGGCATCTGTGCTGTCCTAAAGTCTGTGATAATGCCACTTATCTGTTTAATTTTAGGGCATATTTTTCAATCATAGTATTAAAAAAACTTACAAAAATCATCTTCCGAACAAAATAATTCTGTAACTTTGTCCTCAGTGATTATAGCGAAATTTAGTGATCATTATATTTCATCGAACTCACGTTATTTAATTCATTTTACACTATGAAAAGATTCTTTCTTTTACTATTGCTTACGCAGACCATAATATGTGCGGCGCAAACATTTGATCTTGGTAATGGAAGAAAAGCAACTATCACTCCCAATAGTTACAAATTAACTGTAAATAGAAAATCTCCCAACGGTGGTACATTGATAGGAACTTGGGGCGGTCCTCTTAAAAATGGAAAAAGAGATGGAGTATGGAAACTATCCATACAATGTAATAATTATATTGAAGGAGAAGATTCCAAGTCTGTTACAGGCGTAGTAACAAAGACCCGTACATACGCTCGGGGCTTCACGCAAGGCACATACGTATATAATTCGAAATGCACTTACCGCTCCTGGCGTTGGAATCCTAATAAGGATAGATGGGAGTACGGGCAACCGAAGACTGAAGAAGAAAGCGTTTCCGGCTCGTTTAAGAATGGAAAAGCTCATGGGAAATGGGTCATAAAATCCACACGCTCCAATTCGAGTGGCATTTTCTATTTCGATGAAGGTTGGGGAGCTAACAAATGGACCATAGAACATGGAAAAGAACACTTTGAAATGGAATTTCGCAATCACTACCTGACACAAACTAAGGAAATAGAGGCTTCACACCCTACGTGGGGATACGGATACAAATGGGAGGAAGCGGATTTAACGACACTTCCTAAGCAAGAAAAGATAGAAGCTTTGTCTGATTTTAACGTGTATCCTTATATTCCTCTCTATCTATATCATTATATTTCCGGAGGTTATACTATGTTCGATCTGGAACATAACCTCTTGGCTTGGGATAATCTGAAAGATGCTTCAGAAGAAGATAATCATGTATATTATATGCAGGCTGGTCTTGACGATTATAACAGCGACATTTATTATCATAGATATATCTGGGGCAATGCACCTGAAAAGGTCAAGGCCGAGTGGGCAAGTCGCAAGGCCGAAATCGAGGCCATGTGGGCAAGACGAAATGCCGATTCTGTCGCAAAAACATACTATGAACGGGCGCAAAAATGTCGAGAGTACATGGCAGACTCGCTGGATGCAATCGTGAAAGAAAAATATTTGGATAAAGATTCTATCGATTATTGGAAATATAAGGAGGTAGAGAATATTATAAAGAAGATAAAAACATTCGAAGCAATTAATTTTCTGCATAGACACCCTGATGCCAAACAAATAGTTTGTGATATCGACAACTATAGTGAATACAGCTTCAAATACGACAATGATATGCTGTACAGAGATTTTGTGGAAATGAAATCATCACTTAATGATGAGGAACACTTCAGAGCGGAATTTGAAGATTTGAAGGAGCGAATATGTGCCTCGGCTAAAGAAAAAGCAATTAAAGATGGCTTTGATATGGACGTTTCCAATGACAGTATTTTCAAATATTTCTCCAATGACCGAAAATTGAATGACTATTTGGCAAGAGAATACGAGAAAAAAATGCGCACATCGCCTATACCATATAAGTTATACAAATGCTATTTGGTCTTGGAATATGTCAGTTATACAGGAAGTAAATTCATCGTTGGAAAGATTAATGATGTCAATAGTATTACACCAAACAATGTTATAAATCGCTTCAAAGAATTTCATCCGTCATATTTTCTAAGGTTTCCCGAAAAGTTAAAAATATCGTATAAACGCGAGTATGGCCCATCTGTAGAATATGAAATAGGCCGGGTACTCCAAGAAGTAGAGTCAGAAAAGAAGTTTCAAAAACTATTAAAGGTCGTTCCTGCTTTTGTTAATACAGGAGTATAACTCAACACAATATTATTGCCATATTGATATAGCCTTTCATCGGAATATTAAAGGAATAAAAAAGGGGGATGCAGTCCAAACGGAACTACATCCCCCATATTGTATGGTAGTATTTACTACTTCAACTTAAACGAATTTTCGATACTTGCAATCTCGGCGGAGAAGGCTTTGTCGACTTTCAGACGCTGCTCCACCTTCGTGCAACTGTGGATGACAGTGGAATGGTCGCGTCCTCCGACGAGCTTTCCGATGCGTGAAGCCGGCATCTTAGTATATTTCTGTGCGAGATACATAGATACTTGACGCGCAATAACATACTCATGCCGACGGCTACGGCTTGAAACGGCAGTTTGGGTAACATTGAAATGAGCGCAAACCGTTTCAAGAATGTCGTCTACCATAAGCGGTTTATCATCTATTTTGACGGCACGCTTAATCACTCGCTCTGCCAAACGCATATCTATATTGCTGTTATAGACAACACTATAAGCAAGCAACGAATTAATCACGCCCTGCAAGTCGCGCACACTTCCGTTGGCTGTCTGTGCGATAAACTGCACCACATCGGCAGGGATATGCAATCCGTCACGGCGTATCTTTTGGTTTAGGATGTCCACGCAAAGCTGTTCGTTCGGTTTCTCAAGCTCAGCAATAAGTCCGCAAGCAAAACGGGTGAGCAGACGGTCATTCATACCGCGGAGATCAACCGGCGGACGGTCGGACGCAAGGATAATGCGCTTACCGTTGCGGAAAAGGTGGTTGAAGATATGGAAGAACGTATCCTGCGTTTTCGTAGCACTTATCCATTCCTGTATATCGTCAACTATTAGGACATCAATAGTCTGATAGAAATTGATAAAATCATTGACAGTGTTGTTGCGAACGGCATTGGTGTACTGCACTTGAAAAAGGCGGGCACTCACATAAAGCACACGTTTCTGTGGATAGAGTTGCTTGGTTCGCAATCCGATGGCATTAATCAAGTGGGTCTTTCCACAACCAGAAGGACCATAAATAAACATCGGATTAAACTGTGTCGTATTTGGATGCTCCGCAATAGACTGGCCTATTGAACGCGGCAGCTTGTTGCTATCGCCCTCTATATAATTAGCAAAGGTCTTGTGAACATCCAATTGGGAATCTATATCCTGCGGTTGCGCGGCGTCAAGAACCGTCGGCGACTGGTTGGCGCGGGCTGTAGGACGCTGTGGTTGCACATTTGCTGCATAAGAATCCTGCTGCAAATCCTGTGTCAGATGATTTACCTTATCCGTCAACACACGATATGTAAGGCGCACCCCCTGCCCAAACACACGTGTAAGAACCTTACTGAGTAAGTCTATGTAGTTCTCTTCCAAATACTCATACACAAACATACTCGATACCTGCACACGCAGTATCTTGTTTGCTTCATCGTATGACTCAAAGACTATCGGCTTGAACCACGAGTTGAATTGTTGCTCTGTTACATTCTCTTTTATCAAGAAGAGACATTTGTCCCAAAGCGTATTGGGGGTTGTTTTCATTATTCTTTAAGCGTTATTTTTTTGCGCAACCAGCATAAATAGGTTTTCTGTATGCAAAGATAGTAATCTTTTTTGAAACGTACTAAAACGCTGTTTTTGCTATAAATAAGGCAAATGGCTCAACAAACGTAATAATGGTACTTCGCAATATGTTTGATTTATTTACATAACAAAAGCATTTGCCCATATCTAAGTATTTGGTTATCAGCCACTTCAAACTTATTTTCGCTTTTAAGTCCTTTTACAGTGAAACAATTTTGAAATTCGTTTAAAGTGGCTGATAAAGCAACGGTTAGGTCAAAATCCCATGCCGTGAAACTTTATTCTTGGTATTTAGACTTAATTTAAACTAAACGGTTATTTGTCTTTTTTGCCAAAAATAGAGAAATGAACGTATCTCTTAGGATGTTCGCGCAGATTAACCACCAACGAGTCGGCATTTCTGACGGTATTCGTCAGGTTATTGTAAAGACTTGCATCGTTAATCAACAGGCCCAGCGAGCCTTCTCCGTTGTTAATCTTGTCGGTAAGCGTCTGTACATTGGTCAGAGTCTTATCCACCTTTGCCATAGTACCCTCAACGTCAACGGCAGCCATCTTACCATTTATTGTTGTCATCATCGTATTGGCGGTGGTAATAGCCATGTTTGCATTTGTAACGGTTTTACCGGCTTTATCCATAAGATTCCCGGTCTTGGCAGACAGTCGAGGAAACTCATTATTAACGTTTGCGAGCAGTCTGTTAAGCTCTCTTGTCGAGGTAGTGAGGTCGGATGTAATCCTATCTACATTGTGAAGAGACGAAGCCAAAGCCGGGTCTGCAAGTAAAGTATTGACACTCGCGAGTATGGAATCAAGCTTCGGAAGCATCTTCTGCACTGTAGGAATCATGTCTTTCATATCTCCAAGCGCGCCGTTGTTTATCCTTCCGTCTATCACGTCTCCCGGATTCAGTTTACCGGCGCCTTCTTTTCCGAGAATGAGATTCACCTGAACATTGCCAAGAACATCGCTGACAATTTCCGCACTTGTGCCTTCTGGTATTTGCATTTCCTTGTTTATAGAAACCTCTACGGTAATGTCACCATGCTTATTGTAATCATAATCAATGGAATTTACCGTACCTACACGAAAGCCATCGGCATATATAGGACTTGAAGCTGACAGTCCGCTAATATTACTGAACTTCATTAAATATGGATATTCAGAAGAGAATATATCCAATCCTTTCAGAAACTGCATACCAAAAAACAGTACGACAATTCCCGCTATTGCCACAAGAGCTATTCTAACCTCATTCTTCAATTTCATATTATAAACGTTTTATTTATTCTTCTTAAACTCTGCGATAGCCGCATTGACATCCATACGGACTCCATTCTTGAAAGCTACGATAAATGCCTGTGGGAAATCGGAAAGCAAAGACCTGCGCAATGCAAGTATCTCGTTATAATCGACTGACGAGCCAATGGTGTATTTCACGTTGCCGCCATCTTTATAATACTCTGCCTCGGAATGCCCCTTCAACTGCGAACTACCGACAGACAGGACTTTGTTGGCAACAAATATCTGCACCTTAAATACCGGTTTGTCTGCATTCTTGCTTGCAGCGCTTTTGCCAAGAGGCTTATTTTCCGCCTTAGCTTGCGCCGCAACGGCATCCTTTTTCAGTGCCACAGCAGCGTCTTTCTTCTGCGATTGCACTACCGGCTGGGTATTTTGCGTACTCTTTTGCTCAACCGTTTTCTTTGTACCTTTCGTTTCCGACAAATTATCAGCGCCCTGAGGAGCAATCCGTCCTACGCTTATGGCCGGGCTCTTAGGAGCGAGATACGGTACGACCACCTTACTGTTATATTTATTCTTATATTCGGCGAAAGCATTAAATACGCCACACGCCAAAGCATCCACGCCCGATTCTGTGTTCAAGAAATCCTCTTCATCGGCTGTTGTTATAAAGCCCAACTCTATAAGGCAGCCCGGCATCGTTGTCTGACGCAACACGAGGAATCCCGCCTGATGCACTCCTTTGTTATTTCTGCAAGCCGTCTTGCACACAGAACGTTGCATCATACGTGCCAAATCCACGCTTTTCTCCATATTGGCGGTCTGCATAAACTCGAACATAATGTAGCTTTCAGACGACTTCGGGTCGAATCCCTGATACTTATGCTCATAGTCTGTCTCCATCGAAATGACAGAGTTCTCGCGCATAGCCACATCAAGATTGTCCTTAGCACGGTGCATTCCGAGCGTATATGCCTCGAAACCACGGGCAATCCGCCCTGCCGGCAACGCATTGGTATGCACGGAAATGAACAAGTCTGCATTGTTCCGATTGGCTATATTGGCACGTTCCTGCAACGGAATGAACACATCCGTCTTGCGTGTATATATCACCTTAACATCACCGCAGTTGCTCTCCACATACTTGCCGAAAGCCAAAGCCACTTTCAGGTTGATGTCTTTCTCGCGCGAATACGCACCTAACGCACCCGTATCATGGCCTCCATGCCCAGCATCTATCACAAGGACAAACTTGTTGCCTGCGCAGATTGCCGTCTCAACGGACAAGAACAATAACGCCGCGACAGTGGCAAAACGCCGCAAGAATGGCTTAAACGCTTTGCAAAGGTAAGTATTTCTCATGAAAACTATGCAACACATAATGAGTTTTTAGTTATTTTTTATATGTAATTCCACGCCGGCACCGGCACAATCGGCCCCCATCGGTGGGTTCAACTTGGTCAATTCAATATCTATGGACTTGATTTTGGGGAACTCGACAAGCAGCTCCTTGACGATATTTCCGGCCACGCGCTCTATCAAGGCTGCGGGTTCTGCCATCTTACACCTTATTATATTATATACATCGGCGTAGTTGAGCGTATCCGAAACGCTATCGCTATCCACGGCTTTCGCTACAGTATAACCGATACGCACGCTCACTTCATAGTCATTGCCTATAACGCGTTCCTGCGGCAACACGCCATGAAAGGCATGAAACCGCAGTTTACGTAGATAAATATAGCTGCTCTCGATATTCATATTCCTATCCGCAACGAGACGCACCACAGTTCTTGCAAATCAGACAGCCCTCCTGATAAACCAGTGTTTCCTGTCCGCAGTTAGGACATTTCTGTCCTTTTGCTTCTGTTCCGTCAACGATATATTTCTTCAAAGCTCGCTCCACACCGTTCTTCCAGGTATTGATACTCTCGCTCTTTAGCTGCAACGAACCTACGAGCTTGATGACATGGGCTATCGGCATACGGTATCTGAGCACGCCGGAAATCAGTTTCGCATAGTTCCAATACTCTGGATTGAACTTCTCCGACAAGCCTTCGACGGTAGTCTTATAACCTCGTTTATTCTCGAACTGGAAGTCATAGCGGCGCGTTCCGTCCTCGGTTATCTGCTTGATAATCTTTCCTTTCACTACGGTCTTGGGCAGAACGATTCCTTCTTCATCATCCTGCAAACCGGTGAATATCTCGTAAGGATATCCGTTCAAGAGGCCTACGAATGCCACCCACTTCTCTTTATTGTTCTGGAAACGCACCACATCGCACTCAAGTTCCTTCGGACGCACCTCGGTAACTTCCGGCTGGCGGCACGGAACGGTCTCTTCCTTCTTCTCGTCTTTCTTCTTTTCGGCTGAAATCATAACTCCCGAGCGCGAGCCGTCGCGATAGATTGTACAGCCCTTGCAGCCCGAACGCCATGCTTCCACATAGAGTTTGTTCACGAGAGCCTCGTCAACATCGTTCGGCAGGTTAACAGTAACACTGATGCTGTGATCCACCCACTTCTGTATCGCACCCTGCATACGCACCTTCATGAGCCAGTCTACATCATTAGCTGTAGCCTTATTATATGGCGACTTTGCCACGAGGGTATCTATTTCCTCCTGTGTATACTTGCGTTTTGAGTCAAACCCGTTCACCTCCATCCACTTCAGGAACTTCGGATGATATACGATATACTCCTCGAACGAGTCGCCTACCTCGTCAACAAAGTCCACATGAACCTCCGTGTCGTTCGGGTTCACCTTTCTTCTGCGCTTATAAACCGGCATAAATACAGGCTCAATGCCACTTGTTGTCTGCGTCATCAGGCTCGTTGTACCTGTCGGAGCAATAGTCAGGCAGGCAATATTGCGGCGTCCGTACTTCACCATGCTCTCATAAAGTGTTGCATCCGAGTCTTTCAGACGCTGGATAAACGGATTGCTCTTCTCACGGTCTGCATCGAAAATCTCAAATGCCCCGCGCTCCGAAGCCATCTTTACAGACGAGCCGTATGCGCTCAACGCCAACATCTTATGCACGTTCACGCTGAAATCGGTAGCTTCCTGAGTGCCATAGCGCAATCCCATTGCGGCAATCATATCGCCCTCTGCAGTTATGCCCACGCCTGTACGGCGTCCCATTCCGCTCTTGCGCCTAATCTTTTCCCAAAGGTGAAGCTCAGCACTTTTCACCTCGCTTACCTGCGGGTCTTCCTTTACTTTAGCTATAATCTGGTCGATTTTCTCCAATTCCAAATCCACGATATCATCCATTATGCGCTGTGCGGCAGCCACGTGCTTCTTAAACAGCCCGTAATCGAAGTAAGCATCCTTCGTAAACGGATTCACGACATAGCTGTAAAGGTTTATGCTCAGCAGGCGGCATGAGTCGTAAGGACAAAGCGGAATCTCACCGCAAGGATTGGTACTAATCGTGCGGAAACCCAAATCGGCATAGCAGTCGGGAATGCTCTCACGTATGATGGTATCCCAAAAGAGTATTCCCGGCTCGGCACTCTTCCACGCATTATGCACGATTTTGTTCCAAAGGTTCTTCGCCGAGATATCCTTCTTCATTATGGGGCTGTCGGTATCGATCGGGAACTGCTGCGTATATGGCGTATCATTTACCGCAGCCTCCATGAATCCATCGTCTATTCTCACCGACACATTGGCTCCCGTAACTTTGCCTTCGGTCATTTTCGCATCGATAAACGCCTCACTGTCAGGGTGCTTTATGCTTACCGAAAGCATCAGCGCACCGCGACGGCCGTCCTGTGCCACCTCGCGCGTACTATTACTATAACGCTCCATGAACGGCACCAAGCCCGTAGAGGTAAGCGCAGAATTGTTCACAGGACTGCCTTTCGGACGAAGCTGTGAGAGGTCATGGCCTACTCCACCGCGACGTTTCATCAGTTGCACCTGCTCCTCGTCCACACGCATGATGGCCCCGTATGAGTCTGCATCGCCATCCACACCGATAACGAAGCAATTTGACAACGATGCCACCTGATAGTTATTGCCGATACCGGTCATCGGACTGCCGGCTGGAATGATGTAACGGAAATGATCGAGAAGGGCAAACACTTCGTCTGCCGTCATCGGGTTAGGATACTTGCCCTCTATACGGGCAATCTCATTAGCTATGCGACGGTGCATCTGGTCAGGCGATTTCTCATAGATATTGCCGTAGCTGTCCTTCATCGCGTACTTATTCACCCAGACACGTGCAGCAAGCTCGTCTCCACCGAAATATTCCAAAGAAGCCTCGAAGGCCTCATCGTAAGAGTATGTATTATTATTCATAGTCGGTTTAATTTCCATCTGCAAGACAAAACTTCGCAGACAGTTGTTATTTTGTCTGCGAAGTTACGAATAGTTTCTGAAATATAGAAATCTTTTGCTAAAAATAAAGCACCAAGCAGGTCGGTTCATATCCTGTTTTTTACTCTAACGCCCTATTTTCAGCGGGTCTTTCAACTTGGCTCCTGCACCATATTTAGACGTAACCATGCCCGGGACATCGGCCACATAAACGGCTTTGTAGGCGTATGGCACTGTAACGCGACCACGGTCGGCAGGCTGCGTGAACTTCTCCGTATAGCGGTTGTCGATAAAGGTATATGCCTTAGCATCATTCTCCTTGAATATTTTCTTCACTCCCGGCGCAAAATAATTATTGTCTATGAGCACAGAGGAGGAGAAACGGGGATTGATGGCGGCCATGTTGCCCATGCAGTCGTAGTAGTTGTTGACCAGATGAACCGTTCCGAAACGCACCATCGGCATACGTTGCGCGCAGCCCGCCCCCCATATACAGTTGGCAAAGGTCACGTGCAGCTTGCCCGCATCGTCATATCGTTTGTCGTTACTGCCTATGAGATTGGTGTTCATGTGGTCGTAGGCGCGCTTAGTGTAACTGAAAGTACACCACGACACGGTGATGAAATCGCTCTCGTTGGTAATATCGAAGTTACCGTCCATACCATCCGTGAAGTCGCAATGGTCTACCCACAGATGCGTTGTATAGGTGGCAGAGATAAGGTCGCTGCCGCCGAGGTCGCAAGAACCGGGGCCGACAAACTTGATATTGCGTATTATTATATTATTACAGTGCTTTATTCCGAGGATACCCGCCTTGCGATAGGCTTCCGTCGCATCGCCCGTGAAGTCTATCAGGGCCTGACGGGTGCGCAACTCGCGTTCCTCTCCGATTGTCGCGCCGTTGCTCAGAGTGCCGCCCGTACCCGATGACGAACTTGCTTTCATCACGTTGGCCTTGTTCAGCGCTGTTCGTATATCCTTTGTTATATAGAACTGTGTGCACAATCTTGCGCCGTTGATGCCCACGATAGTCTTGTTCTCCAGCTCGTTCATATCGACTGCCGAGGACAGCATGAAGTCGCCGGCCGAACCGTCAAACACTATGATGTCGTGTTTCTTCAATGCATTTGATATCACATCGCGCATATCCCCGCCCGTGCTTTTCAGCGTTATACGGTTCTCACTCTGCCCTCCACCGGTCACGGTGTAGTCGTCGCCAGTCGTTGCCGACGAGCAGTTGGCCCATCCGAACGGTGCGTTAAGATCTTGTTTGGCAAGTTGCGCGTTTCCCGTAAATACGTAGAACAGGCACACAAGCATTGCCACCATTGGTTTATAGTTTCTCTCCATTATGATTTGATTTAGTAGGTTTGTTCGCAAAAGTATGCAGTCTGTATTTTCTTACTGAGTTTTCTGTCTATCATTCCGAGTAACTGATTATGCCGCAAATATAGTAATAAACATTGTCAATTCCAAAAATGTTATAACTTTTTTGGATTCAATTCCGAAAATGTTATAGTCCCCAAAAGTATTTAACATTGAAGGTTATTATAAGTAAAGGCACCCTGTCTCACGACAGGACGCCTTACGCCTTAAAAACTAATACCATGAAAAATATATCTTTTCTTCATCAGATTCTTATTCTGAATAAAGCGATTTATTCAATTGCAAAAGTAACAAACTTTCCCGAAATTCACAAATATTCCTCCGAAAAATAATGTTAACGTCAAGAATATCAGGCATTTGACACTTTCTTAATGCTCTCTTGCATCATCACGAAATAGCCCTGTTACAAGCTCTCCGCACTACTTTATCGACTCTGGAATCTGCTTCTTGGGATTCAATCCCAACGCTTTCATACCGTCAAGACGGCGCACGATGTTTCCTTTTCCGTCGCGGAGCTGCCCTTTCGCCTTGTCGAAATCATCGTGCAGACGCTGTATGTCGCCCTCAATCTTTACAAAAGTCTCGGCAAAGGTAACAAACTTGTCATACAAATCATTCGACTGGCGCAGTATCTCCTCCACGTTTTTGTTCATCCGATAGTTCTGCCACATCGTATGAGTAAGCTGCAAAGCCATAAGCAGATTAGACGGGCTGAGGATGATTATCCGCTTCTTATAAGCGTAATTCAAGAGTCCCGGGTCGGCTTTTATCGCCGCGCTGTATCCGCTTTCGTATGGAATGAACATCAAGACGTAGCCAATGCAGCCCGGCACAATAGTCTCATAACTCTTCACACTCAGTTCGTTAACGTGTGCTTTCACGCTCGCCACGTGCTCACGCAGCAGTCTGTCGCGTTCATCGGGATTGTCGGCACGAGTCGCATCAAGATATGCCGTGAGCGAAACCTTCGAGTCTATAACGGCCTTATCGCCATTGGGGAATACCACAACGGCATCGGGGCGATAATTATTGCCGTCCTCATCCTTGTAGTTCTCTTGCAGAAAATACTGCGAGTCCTTCACCAGTCCGCTGTCTTCGAGCGTCTTATCGAGAATCATCTCGCCCCAGTCGCCTTGCATCTTGGAGTCGCCTTTCAACGCCTGAGTGAGACTTGCGGCGTCGTTTCCTATCTTTTCGGTCTGCTCTTTCAGCTCGCGCACCGTGCGTTCCTGCTCCTCATGCAGACGCTTCATAGCTTCCTCGAACGCCGTCTTTATCTCAGTCTTGTTCTGTGCGCCCTCCTTGCTGCTCTCGCTCACGGTCTTTTGGAATGTCTCCAAACGTTCTTTCAAAGGTGTGAGCAAGGCATCGAGGCGTTCCTTATCGGCAGCGGTCAGTTCCTTACGGCTGTCGCTGAGCATCTTTGCGGCCATACTACGCAGTTCTTCCTGCAACAACTTGCCACGTTCTTCCTGTTGCTTCTCAAACTCCGCGCGCATCTCTTCAGCGTGCCGTTTCTCCGCCTCCAGCTCCTGTCTGTAGCGTTGCTCCAACTCCGTCCGGCTCTCGGCAGCGTGCCGTCTCTCCGTCTCCAATTCGCGGCCGTGCTGCTCCGCCATCTCATTGCGGCGTTCCTCGGCGTGCTTTCGCTCCGTCGTGAGAGCCGTTTCCAATGCGGCGTTCTTGCTTCTGCACATAGCCCAAGCCACGGCGAAGCCAACTGCTATGATTATTAGTATATATATCATAATAAAAAGCCCCCCTCAATCCCAGTGGGAAACAGCCCCCCTCAATCCCCCCAAGGGGGGAAGTGCCAACTTGCGGTAAGAGGGTTGGGCATTTTTACCCCCCTATCTATTCTTGTTCCAGTTTGCGCCTAAAGACTTGTTCCAGTTTGCGCCTCCCCCCTTGGGGGGATTGAGGGGGGCTTCCTCCCCCACCGGGGGCAGGGGGGCTGTGACTGTGGATTTATAGACTTAAATTTTCTCCAACGCCTGCTTGATATCGTCAAGTATGTCCTCACTGTCCTCAATACCTACCGACAGACGGATAAGGTCGGGAGCGATACCAGCCTCTTTCAGTTGCTCGTCTGACAACTGGCGGTGAGTATGGCTTGCAGGATGAAGCACGCAGGTGCGGCTGTCGGCTACGTGCGTAACGATGCGCACAAGCTCAAGCGAATCCATGAACTTAACGGCAGTCTCGCGGTCGCCTTTCAGTCCGAACGCCATCACACCACAAGAGCCATTCGGCAGGTATTTCTGTCCAAGTTCATAGTTGCTGTCCGATGGCAGACCGCAATAGTGAACCCAAGCTACACGGTCGTCCTGCGCAAGGAACTCAGCCACGCGCTGCGCGTTGCGGCAGTGCTGTGCCACACGCAGGTGCAGGCTCTCGAGTCCGATGTTGATGAGGAACGAGTTGTGCGGGCTTTGTATTGAGCCGAGGTCGCGCATCAGTTGTGCTACGAGCTTGGTCGTGTACGCCATCTTACCGAACGCTTTGGTGTATGTCAGTCCGTGGTATGACTCGTCAGGAGTTGTCAGTCCCGGGAATTTCTCAGCGTGTGCGTCCCAGTCGAAGTTGCCACTGTCCACCACAACGCCGCCCACGGTCATGGCGTGCCCGTCGATATACTTTGTCGTGGAGTGTGTCACGATGTCCGCGCCCCACTCGAACGGACGGCAGTTCACCGGCGTTGCGAAGGTATTGTCGATAATCAGAGGCACACCGTTCTTATGTGCTATGCGCGCGAACTTCTCTATATCGAGCACGTTGCAGCCCGGATTGGATATTGTCTCGCCGAAAAGCAGCTTGGTGTTCGGGCGGAATGCCTTCTGAATCTCATCCTCCGACGCTGTCTGGTCTACGAAAGTGCATTCTATTCCGAGCTTCTTCAGCGTCACGCCGAACAGGTTGTACGTTCCGCCATATATTTCGTTAGATGTCACTATATGGTCGCCCGCCTCGCAGATATTGAACACTGCATAGAAATTGGCAGCCTGTCCGCTCGACGTGAGCGTAGCGGCCACACCGCCTTCGAGTGTCGCAATCTTCTTAGCCACAGCATCGTTGGTCGGATTTTGCAGGCGGGTATAGAAATATCCTTCTTTCTTCAGGTCGAAGAGCATTGCCATCTCTTCGGTATTGTCGTATTTGAACGTAGTGCTCTGTACTATCGGTGGCAACACCGGTTCGCCGTTCTTAGGCTCCCACCCTGCCTGAACACAGAGCGTGGAGATTTTCAAATTCTTCTTCATTGTTGTTATTTCGTTTTGTTGTTGGTTCTTTTTAGAGGATGGTAATTAGGCTAATTAGAGTAATTGAACTAATTTGGCTAATTGGACTAATTTGGGCTATTGCCCATCCACCCACTCTGCAAACACCCTCGCCGCACTCTCCACCTTTGCCGCACAGGGGCGTTTCTTATAGTATTCGGGCGTACGCTCTGACGCAACCGGGTTCGTCGGCACGGCTTTCACGCCACCGATGCCAAGCAGTTCGGCGCATATCACCGAACCGTTACGTTCCTTGAATTTACCTAAAAGTTCCTGCACGACCTTGTAGCACGCCGACTTACCCTGCCGGTCCGAGCCTTCGGTCTGTCCACAGGCCATTCCCACAAGTATCACGATGCCCGACACCGCACCGCACATCATGCGCATCCGTCCCACACCGCCGCCGAATCCGGCAGCTATCTTCTTAGCCTGCTCGTCGGTGAAGCCATACATATCGGCAAATGCTGCCACGACAGACTGCGCGCAGCCATAGCCCTGCATGAAGTTGTCTACGGCTCTCTGCACTCTTTCTTCCAAATCTGCTCTCATAACATAATATTTAACTTTGCAAAGATAGCGCAAACGAACGCAAAGAGATTTTTCTCAATTTGCCGAATGCGGCCTATCTTCTGCAAAGTTAATACTTTTCCCGATAATATCTTCATTTTACAAGAAAAATGTAGTTGCGAGTATACTTCAAAAATCTTTACATTCGAAAAACGACTCTCTCATACTAACGAATGTTAAATAATGGTCTCGTTACTCATTTTTGACGATTTTCCCACCTCAAAAATACGAAGTCAAAACTCAAAATTCGTAACTCAAAATTCCAAAAGTGCCTCCGTTGGAAAAAAACAGGGGCGATTTTTGTCAAATTTTGCCGTCCGCCGAAACAGCGAAAAATGCCGTTTTCGCCCGATTTAACGTTTGTTAGCTTTCAAAAGTGGCACTTTTAGAGTCTGTTTCAGGCCGTTTTGCATTGCAACGGAGGCTCCGTTGAAGCCCAAAAGTGGCTCCGTTAGAGTGCAAAAGTGGCTCCGTTGCAATTTTACGAGGCCAAAAATGCAGTCAGAAACGGCCATTTTTGCGAAACAACGAGATAACTCTCTGACTATCAGAAGATTATCCCAAAATTACCTAAAAAGCCGCATTTTTGCGTTTTTGGGAGCGAATAAAGTTTTGTTTGAAAAAACACGAGTTTTAGAGGGAATAAAATCACTCCCCCCCCCGCCGGATCATTCCATTCCGTAAGGTCATTCCTCCACCAGGGCTAAGGGGACTTTTACGTAAACGTTTACGTGATATAAATCAATCTTTTTGCATTGAATATAACAAGGAATTCATAACTTTGCCAGCGAAACAAACTGCAAACTCTATTGTTAAGCTAATAAAACAGAAATCGGCGGAAGAAAAGCCGACACCAAATAAAGGCAATCATATAATAACAAACTAATATTAAAAACAATTATGAGAAAATCTATTGCTTTATTTTTAGGGGCAATGGCGATGTTTACACAAGCCAATGCCGAAAGCACGCAGACCGTAATTGTAGATGGAACAACCATCGGCAAGAACGTTACGCGCTTGACTTTCAGTGGCGATGATGTTGTCATGACGTTTGCAGACAATTCTACGCAGACGACTGATATGTCATTGCTCACAATCAATTTCGCATATACCGAGACCGGTATAAACGATGTAGTGAAGAACGACGGCGCAGAAGGCGTTAAGAAAGTTTACAACCTCAACGGACAGTATATGGGCAACAGCACTGCCGGACTGCCAAAGGGTGTGTATATCGTGAACGGTAAGAAAATGATAATCAAATAAATTAGGAAGTCATGAAGAATTATACATATTATATATATAGCCTCCTTGCAGGCTTGATGATGCTCTTCTCTACTGAGGCTGGAGCACAAAAGAAATGGACTTTCGGTGCAGTGAGCGATGCAGACAAGGCAAACATTGCTGCTGATGCGACAAACTGGTATCATGACACTGCAAAGACACGTTATAGTATGTTTACAGCCATCGACGGTTCTTTGATGGCTAACGGCGTTGAGCTTGACTATACAAAAGGATTGAAGTTCAAAGCTTCTGCCGGCTCAAACAATGAGAACGGTAAGGTGCGTCTTAACTATGGCTCAAACCGTTTGGAGCTTAATGGTAACGGAGTTGTAATTACAATACCGGGACTGAAAGCAGGAAATGTATTGACCGTTTCTTGCATAACAGGAAGTACTTCCGCAGCACGCGGATTGATTCCGACAAACATTACAGTTAAGAGCGGTTTTACACAATCAAAAGAGTCTCAGACTTGTGAGGGTACGGTTACGGCTGATGGCGACGTTACGCTTACAACAGACGGTGGCGGTATGAATATATTTAGCATTACTGTTGCTGAAAGCGAAGTTGGCGGTGGTGATGAGCCGGGTGGCGAAGACCCTGTATATCACTCTGTATCTATGAACGTGAATAACAATCAGGCTCTGTTCAACACAACAAATAGTGGTGTGAAGTATTACAACACAAAAGACCTTGATGAAATTGCGATAGATGATGCAGCAGGAACAATCACAGTAAAACCGACTTCTGGCGAATGGGAAGATGTATTTACAAAGAGCGTAAGTAGTCTTTCTTTTGCTAAGGCTATTGACCAGGGTGGCAGCGGTGATATCGAGAATGGTGGAATTGAAATCACAGAGGCTAAAGGTTGGCTTGAAGCTCTCTATGTTGAGTGGAAACCTTTCACAGGCGCAGACTCTTATAATGTTTATGTAAAGGGAGGACAGTATTCAGACTTTACTAAGATTGACGACCAGCTTGTACGTGGATATAGCGCAAATCTCCGTGCAGACGCTCTCGGATTGAAAGCCGGCTCATATATTGTAAAGGTTGTTCCGGTTATTGGCGGAACAGAGGATGCAACAAAAGCAAGCACAGCATCAGGCTTGGACGTAAGAAACTTCAACCGCGACGGTTATGCACATAGCAACATGACAAGTGGTGTCGGTGCTTATAACAACGACGGTACTCTGAAATCAGGCGCACGTGTTATCTATGTAACAGCAGCTAACGCTAAGACTATTAAACTCGATATGCTCGTGGGCAAAAACACTGAGACCCGCACAGGTATTCAGGATATCCTCCAAGCATACGAGAAGGGTACAGAAACACGTCCTTTGGCTATACGTATCATCGGTCTGCTGAAAGCATCTGATATGCCTACATTTGGTAGTTCTGCTCAAGGACTTCAGGTGAAAGGCAAAGATGGAAGCTCAGAAATGAACCTCACTATAGAGGGCGTTGGTAATGACGCTACATTCCACGGTTTCGGAATGTTGGTAAGAGCCTGCAAGAGTGTAGAGATCCGCAACATTGGTATCATGCGTTGCATGGACGATGGTGTAAGCTTTGATACAGACAACTTCAATGTATGGCCTCACAACCTTGATATCTTCTACGGTAAGGCTGGAAGCGGAGACCATGCTAAGGGTGATGGAGCTCTTGACGTAAAAGGTACAATGCGCGCTACAGTTTCAGGCTGCCACTTCTGGGATACAGGCAAAACGACTTTGAACTCTAACGGTGATGAGGTTGACTATGTAACATATCGCAACAACTGGTACGACCATTCTGACTCACGTCATCCACGTGTTCGCAAGTCGCAACACATACACATTTATAACAACTATTTCGACGGTAACTCTAAGTACTGCGCAGGAGCAACTACAGGCTCTTCTCTCTTCGTAGAGGCTAACTACTTCCGTAACTGTAAATATCCGGTATTGATGTCTATGCAGGGAAGTGATGTTTATGCAGGTACTAATACTTACAACATTGACAATGCTACATTCTCTAAAGAGGCTGGTGGTTCTATAAAGGTTTACAACAACATTATGGATGGTGCATATACCTTTATTCCTTACAATGCTACAAAATACATACAGAAAGGCACAGAAGTAACAGCAGCGATAGATACAAAGGCACACTTTGACGGTTACTTGGCTAAGAGTCGCGACGAGCAGGTTCCTTCAAGCGTTGTAACATATAACGGAGGTACATCTTACAGCAACTTCGATACAGCAAGCGATATGTACAAATACACTGTTGAGGACCCTGCAAACATCCCGGCACAGATAATGGGCTTCTATGGTGCAGGCCGTATGCAGCACGGTGATGTTCAATTCACATTCGACAACAGCACAGAAGATACCAACTATGGTGTAATCTCAGCATTGGCTTCACTCATCGACAACTACAAGAGCTCGCTGGTAAAGGTTTATGGCGACCTCGGTGAAGTTTCAGGCGGCGGTGATACTGGTGGCGACACAGGCGGCGATACTGGTGGCGATACAGGCGGTGATACTGGCGGTGATACTCCAAACCCATCTGATGTAGTCGTAGCTGGTACAACTGTGAACTTCAATAGCTTTACTAAAGGTCAAAATATTGGTGGATTCACATTTAATGCCAACAAGCAGGGTAAACCAAACACTGTTACATATAACGGTGTAACATACAATACTGCTATTAAGATGGAGTCTTCTACTACTATAACATTCACAACGGAAGCACCTCTCACAATAACATTGGTTACAGACGGAACATCATCAAATTCAATAAAATTTGATGGAACAGCCGAATCTCTCGATGCTAACGGTGTTATTTCTAAGACACTTGAAGCTGGTAATCATACCATAGCAAAGGGTAGTGGTGGTCCTAACCTCTATGCAATCATCGTAGAGTAAACAGCTAATATAGCTTAGTAACAAATTATAATAAAGCCCACTTGTCGGTCTAAAATAATACCGACGAGTGGGCTTTCTTTTTATACACGCCTTATATTATATATACTGAATATCGTTGAAAATTCGTTTATTTCACTTTTTTATATTACTTTTGCAGCTTCTTAGAGTTTTTTAAGTTATTACGGCAATATTCATTTGCGCTGAAAAAAGGAAAATATCAGGATAATAATAACATATCAAGATAACAATAAACAAGATGGAAGCAATCACCTTTAAGCCTCGTCTGCTGACGAGCCTAAAGAATTACAACAAGAAAACATTAACAGCCGACATCATGGCCGGCATCATCGTGGGCATCGTGGCTCTGCCGCTGGCTATCGCGTTCGGTATAGCGTCGGGCGTTACGCCGGAGAAGGGTATCATCACCGCTATCGTTGCGGGATTCATCGTGTCGGCATTCGGAGGCAGCCGCGTGCAGATTGGCGGTCCTACGGGCGCGTTCATCATCATCATCTACGGCATCATACAGCAGTATGGTATGCAGGGACTGACAATCGCCACACTCATGGCGGGCGTGTTCCTGATCCTTTTCGGTCTGCTCCGCCTCGGAACAATCATCAAATACATTCCCTACCCCATCATCGTGGGATTCACAAGCGGTATTGCAGTAACGATTTTCACAACGCAGATAAAGGACCTGTTCGGCCTGCAACTATCGAACGTGCCGTCTGACTTCGTCGAGAAATGGATTGTATATGCTCAGAATGCGAGCACAGCCGACCTCTGGAGCGCCATCGTGGGCGTCGTGAGCGTCATCATCATAGCCATCACGCCACGCTTCAGCAAGAAGATTCCGGGTTCGCTGATTGCGATTATCATCATGACCGTGGCGGCGCTGCTGCTGAAAAGCTATTGCGGCGTAACGACAATCGAGACCATCGGCGACCGCTTCACCATCAATGCACAACTGCCACAGGCTCAACTGCCGGGGCTGAACTGGGACACAATAAAGAGTCTTGTGTCGCCGGCACTCACCATCGCGATACTCGGAGCTATCGAGTCGTTGCTCTCTGCCACCGTTGCCGACGGTGTTATAGGCGACCACCACGACTCCAATACAGAGTTGATAGGTCAGGGACTGGCCAACCTCGCCACTCCGCTGTTCGGCGGAATACCTGCCACGGGAGCCATCGCGCGCACCATGACCAACATAAACAATGGTGGAAAGACGCCTGTCGCCGGCATCATCCACGCCGTTGTGCTCGTGTTGATATTCCTTTTCCTCATGCCTTTGGCAAAGTATATCCCAATGGCGTGCCTTGCCGGAGTACTGGTGGTAGTGTCGTATGGTATGTGCGGCTGGCGTTCGTTCCTCGCGTTGATGAAGAATCCTAAGAGCGACGTGACGGTGTTGCTCATCACTTTCTTCCTCACCATCATCTTCGACCTTACCATCGCCATCGAGGTGGGACTCATAATCGCCTGCCTGCTGTTTATGAAACGTATGTCGGAGACTACCGACGTGAAGGTTATCATGGACGAGATTGACCCTAACGACGAGTCGGATATTAAGTTGGAGAACAACGAGCACCTGATAATTCCCGACGGTGTGGAGGTGTATGAGATTAACGGTCCTTACTTCTTTGGTGCGGGCAACCGCTTCGAGGAGATTATGGCGAGCTTCGGCGACCGTCCTAAGGTGCGCATCATCCGTATGCGTAAGGTGCCGTTTGTAGACTCTACGGGTATACATAACCTCACCAACCTCTGTATAATGAGCCAGAAAGAAGGCATACAGATTGTACTTTCGGGTGTCAATCCGAAGGTACACGCAGTACTCGCACGCAGCGGTTTCTATGAGTTGATTGGTGAAGAGAACATCTGTAGCCACATCAACATTGCATTGGAAAAGGCAAAGGAGATTGCAGGGGAATAAAAAGAGGAGAGTGGAGAGAGGAGAGTGGAGAGAGAAATGCTTTTTTCCTGTTGAATTATTAAACTGATGGAGGGTATTGGTTTATCTTATTAAATTATTAGATTATTATACTATAAGACCAACGGGAAAAGCCATACCCACAAAAGCATTTCTCTCTCCACTCTCCTCTCTCCTCTCTCCTCTTTACTCTCTCCTCTTTACAAGAACCCTTGTTTCTTCAACGCCTCAATCATTCCGGCCGACATCGCCTCGTTGTCTTTCTTCGTATACCGGCAGTCGGTGAATACCTGAGCGAGCGTTTCCTTATTGTTTATCTCCACGAAATGCTTGTTTTCGGGCAATGACTCCTTCTCGGCATAGATGTCATTGATGGCCTCGGGTGTGTAGTCCGTGTAGGTCTCGTGGTGGATGATGGCGCGCAGAGGCAGACGGTCGGACTGCGGCGGATTCTCGTCGGGCCATCCGAGCGTTATCGTTGCCACGGGCATGACAAGGCGCGGCAGCTTCAGCGTGTCGATAATCATCTGCGGCATATACACCGTCGTGCCGAGGAAACACGCTCCCAAGCCCTGTTCTTCGGCGATGTTGCAGAATGTCTGACAATAGAGCAGCGCGTCGGTGGCGGCATTCATGAACGAGAGGAAGTTGTCATAACCCGGCTCGGCGTTGCGGTTCTCTGCCCAGATGGTTGTGCGGCGGAAGTCGGCGCAGAACGTAAGCACCACGGGCGCGCCCGTAACCATCGGCTGGTTGAAGTGAGCCGGAGCGAGCTTCGCCTTCATCTCCGCGCTGCGTGTTACAACAACGGAATAGAGTTGCAGGTTTCCCATTGTCTGTGTGCGCTCCGCCTCTTCGAGCAAAGAGTTGAGCAACTCGCCGGAAACATCCTTTGCGGCATATTTCCTTATGGTTTTTCTTTCTTTCAGTGATTTCATATTTTATATTGTTTTGATTGATATCGTATGGTGTCTATCTTTGTATAAGACTGCACAAATATAATGTAAATTTACATATTATCGGTAAATTTACAAACAAAAGAGACTTCATCTGATATTTTTCAGGTCTGCACCTAAAGAAAAACACGCCACGAGCGACATAATTATAGAATAAACTTAATATCTATAATAATAAAAACCAAATCCTAACAATGAAAAGATTATTGACTTCTTTGCTGACGGTCATGTTATTGTCGGCACTCAGTGTTTCTGCCGCCGGCGATAAGGTGGTAAAGATTCTGGCTATCGGAAACAGTTTCTCACAGGATGCCGTGGAGCAGTATCTGCACGAACTGGCTGCGGAAGCGGGCTATACGGCCATCATCGGGAATATGTATATCGGCGGGTGCACGCTTGAAAGGCATTATAACAATGCCAAAGAGAACAAGGCCGAGTACTATTACAGAAAAATCGGAACAGACGGAAAGAAAGTGGAAACACAAAACTATACGCTTGAAAATGCCTTGAAGGACGAACAATGGGACTATGTGAGCCTGCAACAGGCAAGCGGGAAGTCTGGACTTTACGACACTTACACTCCTTATCTGCCCTATCTTATAGAATATGTGAAGAACCGTGTGCCGACAACCGCCAAGCTGGTATGGCATCAAACATGGTCTTACTCGCAGAATTCAACTCACAGCGAATTTGTCAACTACGGCAAAGACCAGATGCAGATGTATGAGGCTATCGTGAAAGCGGCACGCCAAGCCGTGAACGACTACAGATTCGACTTACTCGTTCCGTCGGGTACAGCGGTGCAGAATGCGCGCACTACGTTCATCGGCGACAACATGAACCGCGACGGTTATCACCTTAATATATTATACGGACGCTACACTGCGGCCTGCACTTGGTTTGAGAGCATCTTCGGAGAAAATGTCGTTGGCAACGCATACGCACCGACCGGCATGACGAAAGACCTAACAAAAGCAGCTCAGGAGTCGGCCCACGCAGCAATGCAGAAGCCTGATGAGGTGACAGATCTGAGCTACATAAAGGAAATGATGAGCGACGAGGTTTTTTTCGTGCGCCCCGATAGCGACTTTCCCGGTGCTGTCGGTGGCGATGGTTCTTCGTGGGAAAATGCTCTGAAATTCGGCGACTGGGCCGCAAAAATCAGCACATACGACAAGGGAACGACGTTCCGCTTCGCCGGAGGATTATATGTTCCGGCCGAGCCTATCACTATCAGCAACGCCATTAATATCATAGGCGGATTCGACCCGGCCACTGACGGAACCGAAACAGCCGCTCCGGCATATCCGGGCAAGACTCCGACAATATTCTCTGGCGACGTAAACGGCGATGGTGTCGCCAACACGGGTGGCCTTGCGGCTATAATAAAGGCCGACATGACAAAGTCGGCAAAGAACACACTGCCCATACTGATACAGGGCATCGACTTCACTGGCGTATATTATAACTCATCTAACGGCAGCGGAGAATATGGAGCACTGTACATGAAAGACAGTCAGAACATGACGGTGAAGAACTGCAACTTCTACGGTAACGTGGCTGGCGGATATGGCGGTATAGCCGTGCGCTCAGAATATAGCAAGGCACATTTCATTGATTGCACATTCTATCAGAACACTGCCAAATCGCGTGGAGGAGTGGCACGTATATCATCCAAAGCTCCAGGCATGAGTGATATTACTTTCGAGCGTTGCTCGTTCACAGACAACAGCATAACCGAAACCACAGGAAGCGTAATCTGCGTGCAGCACGCAAAGGCTCTTTACATCATCAACTCAACCATCGCGGGCAATACGGCAGGTGGCGGTGGCGGTGCTGTTTACGTAAACGGAAAGAATAAAGACTATGTTAACGCGCTGTATCTGATAAGTTCTACCATCGTAGGAAACAACAAGAACCAGCTTCAGATGGCACAAGGTGCAAACCTTTTTATCGCCAACTCCATCGTTACAAGCAACGAAGACAATTCCACAACTGCTGATGCAGCCATCGCTGTGACGGGTACGACAAAAACGCCAGTGCTGTTTACGTCGCTTGGACATAATGTCCTGGGCGGTTATGCCAATCAGCTGAGTACGGTGGAAGCCCCCGTATGGCACGCAACCGACATTACAGGAGAAGCCAACACCACATCATCGGTGTTCGGAAGCAACAGCATTGAGAACGGAGCGATTGTTCCGGCGAACATCTCAAACGGTGCAACGGAAGCCACACTGGCTGAGATTGCCGAGGCATGGAGCATCACCGGCTGCGACCTGAGCGTAGACCAGCACAGCAACAAGCGTGGCGACACCGTGCCGGGAGCCGTAAAAAAAGACACAGACAACGCCATCAGCCAAATCGTTGCCGACTATAAGACAGACGAGACAGCATACAACCTCGCCGGACAACGCATAGGTAAGGACTTCAAAGGCATAGTGATAAAAAAAGGGAAAAAAGTAATATATAAATAATTCAAGGGTTATATATAATATAATAAGGTGTAGGAAAGACCTCACCAAACATTCTGCGAACTTATAACCATAACGATTATGAAAAACTATAAATCAACGATTATCTGTCTTCTGTCGGCTTTTGCCATCGGCATCAACGCCAACGCAGCCGACAATAAAGGCACCGCGAAAACGCAAAAAAACAAGAAAAACAAGGTCACGGCTGTGTATAAGGACGCAAACGCACCCATAGAGGCTCGCGTGGAGGACCTTCTCAGCCGTATGACTACGGAAGAGAAGATAATGCAGCTCAACCAATACACGTTGGGACGCAACAACAATGCCAACAACGTGGGCGAGGAAGTGAAGGACATCCCTGCGGAAATCGGTTCGCTGATATACTTCGACACGGAGCCGGAACTGCGCAATATCATGCAGCGTCAGGCTATGGAGAAGTCGCGATTGGGCATCCCCGTGCTCTTCGGCCACGATGTCATTCACGGATTCAAGACTATTTTCCCGATTCCGTTGGCACAGGCTTGCACATGGAACCCTCAGGCAATAGAGGCCGGTTGTGCCGTGGCTGCACAGGAAGCGCGTATGTCGGGCATCGACTGGACATTCTCTCCAATGGTCGATGTGGCTCACGACCCACGCTGGGGACGCGTGGCCGAGGGCTACGGCGAAGACCCGTTTGCAAGCGGAATCTTCGGTGCTGCGGCCGTAAAGGGCTATCAGGGCAGTGACCTTACAGACAATCAGCATATCGCCGCGTGCCTGAAACACTATGTGGGATACGGTGCTTCGGAGGCAGGACGCGACTATGTATATACAGAAATATCACGTCAGACACTCTGGGACACGTATCTTCAGCCTTTCAAACGGTGCGTGGAGGCTGGCGCGGTGAGCCTTATGTCGTCGTTCAACGATATCAGCGGCACGCCGGGTTCGGCCAACAAGTACACTATGACGACTGTGTTGCGCGACAAATGGAAGTTCAACGGCTTTGTGGTTTCCGACTGGGGAGCCATCGAGCAGCTTTGTAATCAGGGCTTGGCGAAGGACAAGAAGATGGCAGGCGAGCTTGCGATAAATGCCGGGCTGGACATGGATATGATGTCGCACTGCTACGACAAGTATATGAAAGAGTCGCTGGAAGAGGGCAAAATCAGCATGGCAACGATCGATGAAGCCGTACGCCGCGTTCTGAGAGTGAAGTTCATGCTCGGCCTTTTCGAGCATCCTTACACACAGGAGAATAAGACTAAGGACCGTTTCTTCCGCAAAAGCAGTATGGAAGTGGCTGATAAGGTAGCGTCAGAGAGTATGGTTCTGCTGAAGAATGACAAAGGTGTGCTGCCTATTACGGGCAATAAGAGGATAGCGGTAGTTGGTCCTTTGGCTAAGACAGATTTCGATTTGCTTGGCTGCTGGCGCGGTCACGGCCATGCGGAAGACGTAGACATATTCTGGAACGGACTGGAACGGGAGTTCAAAGGAGCATCGGAACTGCGCTATGCAAAGGGCTGTGACTTCGACGGCAACGACGAACAGGGATTCAATGAGGCTGTAGAAGCTGCGAAATGGGCTGATGTCGTGGTGGCCTTTTTGGGTGAACGGGCGAGTTGGAGCGGTGAGAACACATCGCGTTCGAGCATCGCCCTGCCGGAGATACAGCACAAGTTGCTCAATGCCGTGGCTGAAACCGGCAAGCCGGTGGTACTGGTTCTGTCGAACGGACGCCCGCTTGAGCTGTGCAATATGGAGCCGAAGGCAACGGCAATCGTCGAGGCTTGGCAGCCGGGCATCAACGGAGCCAACGCTCTTGCAGGCATCCTCTCGGGACGTATCAACCCAAGCGGCCGCTTGGCTATCACCTTCCCCTACTCCACCGGACAAATTCCTATCTACTATAACCGCCGGCACAGCGGCCGCGGACATCAGGGATTCTATCACGATATCACCAGCGACCCGATGTATCCGTTTGCTCACGGACTGAGCTATACAACCTACGAATATGGCGAACTGAATGCTACGGCAACTAAGGTGGGCAGGAACGGCAAGATGCACGTGGAGATTCCTGTGAAGAACGTAGGTAAGATGGACGGACAAGAGACCGTATTCTGGTTTATCCGCGACCCGTGGAGCAGCGTCACCCGCCCCGTAAAGGAACTGCGCCACTTCGAGAAACGCATGATTAAGGCAGGCGAGACTGAGGTCTTTGCGTTCGACATTGATGTGAAGAAAGACTTCGGCTATCCCGATGAGGACGGAAACCAAGTGATTGAAACAGGTGATATAGAGATTATAGTAAAGGACAAGAAACTCACAATAAAAGTAACAGAATAATGAAAAAGATATTATTGACAGCCTTATTGTGCCTCGGCATCACTGCCAACGCACAGCAGATAAACGAAAAAGACACACAGCGCGCACGCCAATTAGTGAGCCGGATGACATTAGAAGAGAAATGCTCGTATCTCTCCGGACTCACTTCGTTCTCGCTCCGGGCTATCCCCCGTCTCGGCATTCCAGAGATCTGGCTCGCCGACGGACCGCAGGGAGTACGCAATCACACGGAACACAGCACGCTGTTCCCGTCGGGAATACTCTCGGCGGCGACATGGAACAGGGACTTGGCAGAGCGTTACGGCAGTTCATTAGGCACCGATGCACGCGCCCGTGGCATAAGTATCATGCTCGGACCGGGCGCAAATATGTATCGCTCGCCACTCTGCGGACGCAGCTACGAGTACTTCGGAGAAGACCCGTATCTATGCGGTGAGACTGCAAAACATTATATATTAGGTATGCAGAAGCAGGGAGTGATGGCGACGGTGAAGCACTTCGCGCTAAACAATCAGGAATGGAGCCGACATCATGTAAGCTCCGACGTAGACGAGCGGACGCTCTTCGAACTTTATCTCCCGGCATTCGAGAAGGCTGTCTGTGAGGCGGGCGTAGGCGCGGTGATGGACAGTTACAACCTCGTGAACGGTGTTCATGCCACAGAAAACCGCTATCTGAACATCGACATACTGCGTAACAAATGGGGATTCAAGGGTATATTAATGTCTGACTGGACCTCTGTCTACAGCGTAATCGCGGCAGCCAACAACGGATTGGATCTCGAAATGCCGAAGGGCAAGCATCTGAACTATGCCAATCTGAAGACGGCAATAGAGCAAGGAACGGTGGATGAGCGCACAATAGACGAGAAGGTGGTGCATCTGTTGCAGACTTTCTCGGCTTTCGGACTGCTCGACCGCGTGCAGAAAGACGAGTCGATAGAATGGGATAACGCCTCATCGTGTGCCACTGCACTGGATGTTGCGCGTGAGGGTATCGTGCTCCTGAAGAACGAAGGCAACCTTCTGCCGCTGAAAGGAACTGTCGCCGTGCTCGGGTCTAACGCCGACCGTATCCCCACAGGTGGCGGAAGCGGATTCGTATCACCTTATCACACGGTGACGGTGGCGGCTGCATTGAAGCAGAACAACCGCAAGACCATCGTCCTGACCGACGACAGAATCTATGACGACATAACCAAAGAGATGTTCACCGACGCATCTCTCACACAACAGGGATTCGTTGGCGAGTACTTCAAGAACAAGAGTTTCAAGGGCGAGGCTGCCATGAAGCGCACAGACGCGAGCATCGCTTTCGACTGGGAATACAAGGCTCCTGCCGATGGTTTCCCCACGGATACGTTCTCAGTACGCTGGAACGGCTATCACAAACCGCTCCGCGACGAGCGCATAAAGATTAAAATAGGCGGCGACGACGGCTACCGCATCAAGGTGAACGGCAAGACTATCGCCGGCGACTGGGGCAACCACTCGTATTCGGAGCGCGAGGTGCAGATGAATCTGACGAAGGACACGCTCTATAACTTCACCGTTGAATACTTCGACAATATCTCTTCGGCTAATGTCAACCTACAGGTGAAGCGTCTGAACGAACGGCTTCTGCGCGAAGGAGTGAAGAAAGCCGACGCCGTTGTCTACTGCACGGGCTTCAACAGCAACAGCGAGGGCGAGGGTTTCGACCGTCCTTTCGCCATGCCGGGCTATCAGGAGGACTTCATCAAGGAGGTTGCGGCATTCAATCCGCGCACGGTGGTGGTGCTGAATGCGGGCGGCGGCGTCGACATGAGCCGCTGGATAGGCTCCGTTAAGGGTCTCGTCATGGCGTGGTATCCCGGTCAGGAGGGCGGAACGGCCATCACCGACATCCTCACGGGAAAGGTTTCGCCGAGCGGTAGATTGCCAATCTCCATCGAAAAGGACATCAAGGACAATCCGTGCGACGGCAATTACTATCAGAACACAAAGGAAAAGGAATGCAGGACGGTGGAATATCGCGAAGGACTCTTCACCGGTTACCGCGGCTTCGACCGCAACGGCAAGCAGCCTCTGTTCCCGTTTGGCTTCGGTTTGTCATACACCACGTTCCAATACAGCAACATCAAGGCAACAGCCAACGCCGACAAGACCGTCAGCCTGAGCTTCGACATCAAGAACATGGGTAAGCGTGCAGCTGCCGATGTGGCGCAGATATACGTGAGCGATAACGAGTCGACGGTCGTTAGACCCAAGAAAGAACTGAAAGGCTACGAGAAAATCTATCTGAAACCGGGTGAGCAGCGCACCGTAAGCATCACTTTGCCGAAGCGCGCGTTCATGTATTACGACGTGATAGCACACGACTGGCAACTCGAACCGGGCAAGTTCACCATCACGGTGGCACGCTCCGCAGCCGATACCGACGTGCAGTTGAAGCAGGAAATAACTCTCTAACAACTATTCTTTTTATCCGGAAATTAAGGGCAAAGACGTATCTTAGCCCTTAGTTTCCGGATTTTTGTTTATCTTTACACCGTAAAAGTAATCACGAACCAATAAGAACAAATATGAGAAAGACTATCTATTCCCTACTGTTGACGCTCACCATAAGCGCGGCGGCGACAGCGCAGCGTACCGAGACGACACTCACCGACGGCTGGAAGTTCCACCGTGGCGACGCGAAAGGGGCTCAATCGGCACAGTTCGATGACCGTAAATGGCAACAGGTGAGCATCCCACACGACTGGGCGATATTCGGTCCGTTCGACAGAAACAACGATTTGCAGGTGGTGCAGATAATGCAGGACATGGAAAATAAGGCATCACTGAAGACGGGACGCACCGGCGGACTGCCTTATATGGGCATAGGCTGGTATCGGAACACATTCAGCGTGGCTGCGGGCAAGCGCGCATGGCTCGTATTCGAGGGCGCGATGAACGAGCCGACGATATTCGTCAACGGCCAGAAGGCGGCGTTCTATCCCAACGGCTACAGCTCGCGGGCTATCGAAGTAACCCCTTATCTGACGCAAGACGGCAGCCTCAACACCGTAGCTGTGCGCTTGGAGAACCGCGCCCACAGCAGCCGGTGGTATCCGGGAGCAGGCCTTTTCCGTCCGGTGCGCCTTGTAACGACTGGCGGCACATATATTCCGCGCTGGAGTCAGGTGATAACGACACCGCACGTGAACCGTGACAATGCCACCGTTGCCATAACAACGCCCATCGAGGGCTTCACAGGCGACAGCATAACGATAAGCCACGAACTGCGGGCAGACAATGGACAGGTGGTAGGGACATTCTCCCACCGTTACAGTCTGCGCACGGGCAATACGCTGAAGACATTCGTCAAGGTGCAGAATCCGCAGTTATGGTCGCCCGAATCGCCGTCGCTCTATCGTCTTTCCACAACCCTCAGCGACTCTGCCGGCACCGTTCTCGACAGCATCAGCAGCACGGTGGGCATCCGCAGCATTGCCTACGTACCCGAAGAGGGCTTTTTCCTGAACGGCAATCACCGCAAGATACAGGGCGTTTGCGTGCATCATGACCTCGGAGCGTTGGGCAGTGCCATCAACCCGGCAGCCATTTCATATCGTCTGAAACTGCTCAAAGACATGGGATGTGATGCCATTCGCACCTCACACAACATCCCATCGCCCGAGTTGGCACGCCAATGCGACAGCCTCGGCTTCATGCTCTTGGTGGAACCGTTCGATGAATGGGACATCGCGAAGTGCGACAGCGGCTATCATCCGTACTTCAACGAGTGGGCGGAGAACGACGTTGCGCAGATGGTGAGGGTGTTCCGCAACCACCCGAGCGTAGTCCTTTGGGGCATAGGCAACGAGATTCCCAATCAACTCGACAACGAAGGCTGGCGCACTGTGAAGAGATTGCAGGACGTTTGTCACCGCGAAGACCCGACAAGACCCGTCACCGTGTGCATGGATCAGGTGGCAACAGTGCTGACAAACGACTTCGCACGCGACATAGACATACCGGGAATAAACTACAGGACACATAAATATTACGATGCGAAAGCCACTTGGACGCAGGGAATGATACTCGGTTCGGAGACGGCATCAACGGTTTCGTCACGCGGCGTGTATAAGTTCCCCGTGAAGATGAAGCTCGGGGCGACATACGACGACCATCAGTCGTCGGGCTACGATGTTGAGGCGTGTCCGTGGAGCAACGTCCCCGACATCGACTTCGAGCTTGCAGAGCGCAACAAATGGTATCTCGGCCAGTTTGTATGGACAGGCTATGACTACCTCGGCGAACCTACGCCATACAACAACGACGCATGGCCGAGCCACAGTTCGCTGTTCGGAATCATCGACCTTGCCAACATTCCGAAAGACCGTTACTATCTCTATCGCAGCCGGTGGAACCGCAACGACCGCACGCTCCACGTATTGCCGTCATGGAATCACGAGGGAATGGAGGGCAAGAACGTACCTGTTTTCGCATATACCGATGCTCCCGAAGCCGAGCTTTTCGTCAATGGCAAGAGCTACGGACGGGCACATAAGTACTCATTCGATGAGGTCAGCCGCGCCAAAGAGGCTGGTGACGAACTGGCATTGCTGCGCCGCTACCGCCTCATCTGGGACAATGTAACATACGAGCCTGGCGAGATTGAGGTCGTGGCATACTACAACGGTGGTAAAGAGACACTGAGCCAAAAGGTGAAAACGGCAGGAAAGCCTTACGCCCTGCGCCTCGAAGCCGACAAGAACACTTTGAAACCGGGCTGCAACGACCTTGCTTTCGTCACGATAACGGTTGTTGACCGCGACGGCAATCCTTGTCCGAATGCCGATAACATGGTACGTATCAGCGTGAAGGGTGCCGGAAAGTTCCGCGCTGCCGCCAACGGCAATGCCGCCGACGTGCATGAGTTCCACACTGGAATGATGCCGGCCTTCAGCGGAAAGTTGCAGGCCATCATCGAGAGTGGCAACACTTCTGGCACAACAACGATCGAGGCGACAGCCAAAGGACTAAAGAAAGGTGTCCTCACACTGAAATAACCGCAGATTATTCTAATAATAAAAACAACAACGGACGCGCCAATCGGTGCGTCCGTTGTTTGTTATATAGATAAGCATTATATGATTCTATTGCTTATATTCCATTGCCAACTCGTCGGCAAGATATTCGTCGCTCCGGCAGTGCATATCTGCAATGCCTTTACTTATAAGCATATATGTCTTAGAATCATAAAAGAAACCAAGCGCATCCTCATAAGCAATCTTCACTTTGTCTGCAAACAAACGCACAACACGGGCATACTTCATTTGCAGTATAATCTTATTTGCCAGCATCCTTGTCTCCTCCTTTTATTTCTTCCGCACGAACAAAATGCAGATGATTATTTATTATTTCTTGCTTTAAGATGCACAACTGATGATTTGGATGTTCAAAAGCCAAACGACCAAGTGCGTCTGTTTTACTCATTGCTCCAGAGAAATACAGGTCGATAGTGTTAAATACACGGTCATTGGCTACACCACCTTCTACGATGTCGAACTGATTTTCTTGTGTTCCTTTGCGGCATTGGGCAACATAGTCAAGCCATCCTTCATTATAACATTCAAAAGACTTAACCTTATATTCTTTCAGACACTCATCATCCAACTCATACTCATTGATATATGCTTTTTCATTTCTAAGCAGAAAACGCTGACCGTATTTAACAGCCTGCTCACGCATTAACGTAAGATAAAAGCCTTTCCCAAAGTCAAGATAGTCGCGTGAATACTGAATATTAGGCTTTTCAATGATTAGCCGCGACGCATGATAGAGTTTCATTCCAATACCCCCTTTTCTTTCATATACTGTATAAGGTCGTCTACTATGTATTCCTTACTGAAAGTATGAAGGACATCATAGCCCGGAATAATGTAATTATCCAATATCCCGGAAGAACGGAGCAGTCCGTAAACTTTCCCCGCACTCATATTCAACGCATCGGCAAGACTGCCTACGCAGAATGTCGTAAAACTCAATGTCTCGAAATTCATATATCTGCAAATATACGAAGATTTTATGTAAATTCTATTGTTTTAGGAAAGATTTGTAGTTTTTCATTGCATTATTTTTCGTTTACAGTTTCTCATTTGCAGGCGCAACCCAAACAAACACCGAAACCGTAAGGACGCAATACCCAAAGAGTGTAATCACTCCCCTCTCTTTTGGAGAGGGGGCGGGGGTGAGGCTGTGTCTCGTGTAGCTTATATAAAATAAAGTGCGGCACGGGAGCAATCCCATACCGCACAATTGAAAGTTCATGTGAATTACTCATTCACTATTATGGTCCCAACCACGTCTCTCACGAGACTCCGACGGCCTACTTGCGGACACTTCCGCCATCGCTGCCGGACGGAAACAGACAAGCAGTTAACCGAGTCTGCTAACAGGAACCAATGCTTGTTTTTCGTCAAAAATATAACTAAAACTACTTACATTCACTCATTACTCAGTCGTCCCACAGGTTCTTGCTTGTGAAACCTGGTTGTTGTTCCTCGTCATTCGAATCCCAACTATCGAAGAAAGAGTTGTGCCCTTTAGAAAGCTGGTCTTCATAGCCTGCAACACCTTTAGAGTCTCCTAACAGATTACTTTCTATAATTGCAGGAACAACCATTACCTTCGGCTTTTCGTATTTTAATTTCATCATCTTCATTTTACAATATCCCCCTTCTTTACTTGATTATTATTTTTCTGCCACGGTAGATGTAAATACCTTTAGAAGGCTTACTTACTTTCATACCTTGCAGGTTGTAAAAGCTGTTGTCATTAGACTCAACGCTGTTGTTAATCTCCTTGATGGCTGTCGGAGTTGAGCTGTCGAAATCTCCATCGAAGAGGAATGTTACTCTCTTAGCAGCAGTAATCAACGGTGTATTGTCCTGCAATTCGTCGTTTGTTGCATCAATCTGCATTGTTGACGGCATAGCGAGATAAGCCTTACGCACATTCTTATTTCCGGCAGCACCTTCTGCCTTCACGCGATAGAAGCCGAGGGTCTTTGTTCCGTCTCCGTCAATATCCATATTAGCCAAGTAATAGTTACGATAAGTAATAGTATTACTTTCGTTACGGTCGATTGGGCCGTGGCTTGCTTTGTCATGCTTCAAATCTGTAACCAACCAGTTCTTCTCGATACCGCCGTCTGCTTCTCCATATCCAACAGGATTAGTACCATCAAGACGCGGAGCAGTACCTGCTGCTTTAGATCTCTGCATAGAAACTGTCTCTGCTGTTTGCACCTCAGCTTTTATTACCGGGTCGAAGTTGATGCCAGTAGACAATCCGTCATAAACGATGATAACACCAGTATAAGCCGGGATAATACCATCCTCAATAGACTTCAAGTTCACAGTCTTAGTTTCCTGATTATAGCCTGTTGCGTAATAAGCAGTCAATCCATCAGGAATCAGGCGCGGTTCATAGTCTGAGAATGTTCGGATAAATACATCTTTATTCGGATAAGTCAAATCAACAGAAAGCAATACGTCATAGATTGGTTTCTCTGTACCTGCTGTGTATTGATCAACATAAACAGCCTTGAAAGTACCCTCGTGTGTATTTGACAATTCCGGAGTTTCTACTACAATATTACCATTTCCATCATATCGGTCTTCCTTAAACTGATATTTCTCATTGTCATCCAAATCTACGCCTTTAGTTACCCAAGTGCGAAGTTCCTCGTCATAAGTCATAAGCTCATAATTCCCATCACCATGCTTGAACCAAACCTGTAAAGTCTTCTCGTTAGCTCCGCCATGGCCAGTTCCATCATACCACAAGATTCTCTTGTCAGAAGCATCAAAGCCAGTTTCATCATCATTATTCATCACGACAACATTTGCCTCAGCATAATATGTCTTAGATTCCATATTAAACGGCATATTCTGATTACCAGACAATGTTGCAGACTCGTTTATTTTCTGATATGGCTGATTCTTATTACCTTTCCAATCACTCAAAGAAGTTTTTGAGTTATAATCAAGATCATCGGCCGTACTTCCAAAAGTATGGTATCCATCGCTAAGCAGATAATAGCTACCTGTCTCCATCTTAAGAAGTCCGGTATAGTTATTATTCGGATTACGCGTATAATCTGTGCCATCTGAATTTTTCTCCTCTGTACCATCTACAAGATACTCACCATTGAAGACATAGTCATTCTCACCACGCAAGAAATATATTACACGGACATTTTCAAGTGATTTTATTGTCCAACAGCCAGTATTTGTATCAATAGTAAACAAATAGCAACCACCATTTACATAACCAGAACCCAAAGTTCTTACGTTCTTTTTGAGAGTCCATACATTAGTACCACCTTGCTCGACAGCTTCTCCTGATGTTATATTGTCTTTTTCAATTGTCTGAGTACCTCCATTCGGACGGAACACATTGCTCCAGAAAGCTTCATTTATCGTATTATCTGCATTGATATTATCATCGATGTTCTTACCAGAAGATACACAGAAATTAAGAGCGTATTTATCACTGCCACTACCCTTAAGGTTTACAGGTGTGTTAATATACATAGAATAAACGCCCTTCTGACCATAAACAGGCTGCATCTTAAAACGCTTTGCGTCCTTTGCCTTCCAATTATTCCAGTCGCCGAAAATGTAGTAGTCATCGCCGGTTTTTGGTTCTGTACCTACAAATGTATTATCAGTAAGTGCTACATTATTATTTATAGTATTAAGAGTTACCTTGAAGTTGCCCCTGTTAGGAGCAGTAGCGCGTGTGTAAATCCAATCGCTACCAGTCGTGCTTGTTTCTGCTGGATATTCAGTAGCTGCATTAATGCTTGTAGTACTGCTCGGCATATTATAATATGTAGTAGTTCCGCTTTTCTCAGACTTCAATTGGAAAGTCACAGTCTCAGTACCGCCGAATGCCGCATAAGAAATGTTAGAGAATGTACAAACATCGCCGCTCACTGTTCCAGTAACCGACTTATCACCGTATGTCAGGGTGTAGGTTGTAGTAGGGACAACTACAGTAGGAGCAATCCAAACACGGAAGTTGTCAGCACTATAACCATCACTAACAATATTACCGAGCTTTACATAAATAGTATAGTTAGAGCCACTTGGAATATTTACTTCCCAAGCATTCTCCTTTCCATATTCCGCATTACTTGTAGAACCTTCAGAAGTTGGCACAGAAGCTTTATTAGAGCTCGGTTGTATATCATTACTCCACCCTTTTATTCCGATTCTGAAACACAAATCTCCAGCAAAAGATTTAACATCATAATAATAACGGGAATTTACCGCATCGTAGTTGAAATTCAACTTACTGGTGGAATTGTCATAAGAACCATCCGTAAGTTCTACAGTAAGAAGTCTCATGTCTTCCGCCGCCTTCAATTCTGTTGGCAACAGCAGCACCATTGCCATCAGTAAAAAGAATGTTGTTGTAAACTTTTTCATTTTGTTTTTGTTTAATTGTTATTGTTACGTTAATTGTTCGTCAAGTTTTGTTTCCCTAAGTGCAACGGAACGGTAGAGTCATGCGGAGACATGGCCACAGGGTACGCAAAAAACTCTGCGGGCAAAGCACACAGAGTCATGGGCAACATACGAATAATCGCGTGCTGCGTAAAGGAAATTATTAAGATTTAGATGTAATGTGGCTTCAACGGCGGCATATACCAAACATCCTACCCCCCCTAATACTTTCGGAGCGTAGCTACCCACCATGTTGAAACACCTTGCTGAAATAGATTGCAAAGGCTGTGTGAATGCTATATGTCTGAATGTCAACCTCATAGACACTAATGGTCTGAAATAATTCTTGAGCCTAAAATAAATTGAATAAAGCGATATTACTGATCGCAAAAGTACTATTGTTTTGCTTTCTAAGGATAAATAATGGCAAAAAAACGGCTAAAGTTTTTGCGCAAACGATTGCATATAGGTGAGGTTTTGAGGTCTTAGGTCGCTTCGCTGTCAGGGCATAAGGTGAGATATGTCTTTTGGTAATTCCACCTTACAACCTTAAACCTCCAACCTTATAACCTTAAATCAACCTTAAACCTCCAACCTAACAACCTCATAACCTGAAAGCGAAGCGACCTTAAAAGTATTTTTTCTTTACATTTGAAAATCGACTCTCTCGTGCTAAGGAGTGTTAAATATAGGTCTCGTTACTCATTTCTAATGATTTTTCGCCCTCAAAAATCCCCACTCAAAAATCAAAAATCGCAACTCAAAACTCCAAAACGGCCTCCGTTAGAAAAAAATCGGATCGTTTTTTGTCGAAATTTGGCGTTCACAGAAACGCCGGAAAATGTCGTTTTTGAGCCATTTAACGTTTGTTGGCTTTCAAAAGTGGCCGTTTTGGAGTGCGTTTCAGGCCGTTTTGGAGTGCAACGGAGGCTCCGTTGAAGTCCAAAAGTGCCTCCGTTGGAGTGCAAAAGTGCCTCCGTTGCAATTTCACAGGGTATTTTTGGGCTTCAAAAACGGCTATTTTTACCATAAAACGCGATAACCTACTGATTATCAAACCTTTAAGTCAAAACAGCCTAAAACGCCGTATTTTTGCGTTTTTGGGAGCAGGAGAGAGTTTGTTTCAAAAAACGCAAGTTTTGAAGAGGATTTTATAAGTTTTTTTACTAATTGTCTCCCGTATATTTCTTCCCCCCTTGGGGGGATTAGAGGGGGGCTTTATTTTCGCGTTTTTGAGAGCAGGAGAGAGTTTGACTCAAAATTCTCGATTCTGAGAGGCATAAATGTCATACTTTTGCATTAAGCATTTTCTCATCCACACCTATTTTGTTGCCCTTTCCTTGTTCGGTTACGAATAAAAACTTATCTTTGCATAAGATAAGCTACGCCTCAGCAATTAAGAACAAGCTCTATTGCGTTCGGCTTGCATTATCTTTGCATAAGATAAGCTACGCCTCAGCAATTAAGAACAAAAAACATATAGCTATGATATACCCTATTGGAATACAGGATTTCGAGAAACTGAGAACCGACGGTTACGTCTATGTAGACAAGACCGCGCAGATATACAAGCTCGCAACGACAGGAAGCTACTACTTCCTGAGCCGTCCCCGCAGGTTCGGAAAGAGCCTGCTCATCTCTACGATGGAGGCCTACTTCCGCGGCAAGCGCGAGCTTTTCAAGGGGCTGGCCATTGAACAGTTGGAGAAGGACTGGAAGGAATATCCCATCCTGCACATCGACCTGAATACTGCGAAGTATGACTCCGCAGACGCGTTGCTGAATGTTCTTAATGACATCCTCTCGTATTGGGAGTCCCTGTATGGTTCTTCCCCGACAGAGGTTACGCCTGAGCTGCGTTTCAAGGGGATTGTGCGCAGAGCTTGCGAGAAGACGGGTCAGCGCGTTGTGATACTCGTTGATGAGTATGACAAGCCGATGTTGCAGGCGATAGGCAACGAGGAGTTGCAGGACGAATACCGCAACACGCTCAAGGCATTCTACTCCGTGCTGAAAACACAGGACCGCTACATCAAGTTCGCCTTTCTTACGGGAGTGACGAAGTTCGGAAAGGTGAGCGTATTCAGCGACCTGAACAATCTCGACGACATATCCATGGACAACCGCTATATCGACATCTGCGGTATAACGGAGCAGGAGATGCACCGCTATTTCGAGGAATCGCTGCATGAGCTGGCCGCCGGTGAACGTCTCACGTATGAGGAAACCTGCGACAGGCTGAGACTGTTGTATGACGGCTACCACTTTGAGGTGGACACCGTGGGGATGTATAATCCGTTCAGCCTGCTCAACACTCTGAACAAGCACAAGTTTGGCGACTATTGGTTTGAGACCGGCACACCGTCGTTCCTTGTCTACCTGCTGAAGC
>URER01000009.1 GCA_900547005.1 uncultured Prevotella sp. | reverse complement strand
TCCTCTATCGCATTGCTAAACTTTACGCCTACCCACACTAAATAACTACTGAGCCCAATTAGCCTATTCAGACCATATAAAACTTGCATTCTTTACTTTATCTGCTTATAAAATTCGGCAAGCGCTGTGCGCGGAATTCCCAATTTTACGAGTCGGTCAAGGTCTCGTTTGGCATTCGTAAACTTGTTTTCAAGTATATAAATCTCAGCCCTTTGCAGGATGTAGTCGGTATTTTCCGAGTCGCGCTTTATTGCTTCCGTGATGTCATATTCGGCTACTTCCAACATCCCGCGGTCTTTCTCCATGCCCGCCCGAACGGCGTATGCCACGGCTTTGCCGGGGAACTGACTGATAAGGCGGTTCATTTGGTCGAGCGCCTCCGTATAGTGCTTGTCTTTCTCGTTCAGAATGGCATAGCCAAGTTGCGCCTCGAAGTTTCCCGGAACAATCTTTAGAAGATTCTCATAGTCAATTCTTGCAAAGTTATATCTGCCGAGCCGCTCATTCACGAACGCCCTGTAATATAGCGCCGCGAGGTTGTCAGGCTGCAATTTCAGCACCTTGTCATAGTCCTCTTTGGCATATTGCCATTGTCTCAGCTCTATGTTCCATGCGGCTTTCTTCAGTCTCAGGTCTATACTGTCAGGATAGTATGCCAATAGTTCCGATGCTTTGGCTAATGAATCCCTAAGACTCTGATTCTCATTAACTTGTCCGTTGACGTTCAATGAAAATACAACTGCCAGCAAGCATAAAATAAAATGTCTGTTTACGCGCATGATTCTGTCTGATGATACTTCTTCCGAAAAGTGTAGGTGGATGTTGGCTTATACCAGCTCCACCTTATTTATGTCCTGCTCCTTATCGCAATAGTGGCACTTCAAGATGCCCCGTTCCTTGTCCACAACGTTGAATACCGTCTGCATCGGCTCGTTGTTTGTGATACATTTCGGGTTGTTGCATTTCACTATTCCGTGCAGTTCATCGGGCGTTTCCACGGTCTTTTTCTCCACCACCTCATAGTCTTTGATGATGTTAAGCACCACGTTTGGCGACACCACCGACAGTCTTGAAATCTCAGCATCAGAGAAGAACACGTCAGATACCTTGATAATGCCCTTTTTACCTATTTTTTTCGATTTATAATTGTATCCTATTGTTACCGGTTTATCAATGTTTTGCAGCCCGAGAAGGTTCACGACCTGCTGTGTCTTCTCGGCCGGTATATGGTCTATCACAGTACCGTTTTCTATTGCCGCTACCAGTCTTTCCTTGTTTGTCATGTCGAATTATGTTTTATGGAGTTACGGAATTTTCACTTGTTTGTGCTTCTTCCGCCCCTGTTACTCAATTATTGTTTTGTCGTTTTTAATGTCCTCAAGCGATATTCCGAGACAGTAGGCGAAGATAGCCTCACGTGCGTATAGTCCGTTCTTTGCCTGTTGTATGTAATATGCGTGCGGGTTCTCGTCCACATCGTATGCTATTTCGTTCACGCGTGGCAGCGGATGCAATATTCTCATGTTCTCCTTTACGCCCGTGAGCATATCGTTTTTCAGGATATACACGTTCTTTACTCTCTCATATTCCATCAAGTCAGAGAATCTTTCCTTCTGCACGCGTGTCATATATATAATGTCCGCGTCGGCGATGACCTTATCGTTGAATGCCGTGTGTTCCTGAAATTTGATGTTATGCTCCTTGCAATACAACTTGTATTCGGCCGGCATTGACAGCTCTTTTGGTGCGACGAAATGGAAAGTAGGGTTGAAATGACGCATTGCCATAATAAGTGAGTGAACCGTGCGTCCGTATTTCAGGTCGCCCACAAGATAGATATTTAGGTTTTCGAGTGTACCCTGAGTCTTATAAATAGAATAAAGGTCGAGCATACACTGCGAAGGATGTTGGTGCGCTCCGTCTCCCGCGTTGATTATCGGTACCGGTGCCACCTCGCTTGCATATTGCGCCGCGCCCTCGATATAATGTCGCATTGCTATTACGTCGGCATAATTTGAAACCATGAGAATGGTGTCTTTCAGTGTCTCCCCCTTGCTTACGCTCGACACTTTGGCGTCTGTGAAACCTATGACTCGCGCTCCTAAGCGGTTTGCGGCAGTTTCAAAGCTGAGTCTTGTTCTTGTAGACGGCTCGTAGAATAAAGTCGCTACGACCTTGCCTTTCAGCAATTCTCTGTTCGGATGTTTCTCAAATTCTTGTGCCATCTCTATGAGATACATTATTTTCTCCTTAGACAGCCCCTCAATGCTTACAAAATTATGCTTTTCCATTGATAATGTAATAGTTTATTTATTCTGCTTGCGAAGTTACGTATAAATTCTTAAATATCGGTGCGTGCTTATTGAAAAAGTGCTATTTTATTTCGCTTTATATATATTTTTCGTATCTTTGCACAAATATCAAAACTTGTTAAGGCCGGAATCTGCATTGATTTTTTGAGCTTTATAATATATATAGTATTATATGAGGAAGACTTTCGTACATTTACTTTGGAGCGGTCTGTTCGTAGGCGTATCGTTGCTGGTGCTGTTCTTCGTGTGTGTGTGGAATGGTTGGGTAGGCTATATGCCGGATATGGAGAAACTCCAGAATCCGATAAACAAATACGCGTCGCAGGTGTATTCGTCAGATGGAAAACTGATTGGTACATGGAATGAGAATAAGGCCAACCGTATAGCGGTGGATTACAATAGTCTTTCTCCGCATATCGTGCACGCTCTTGTCGCAACCGAGGATGAGCGGTTCTACACTCATTCGGGAATTGACTTCATAGCTCTCGGCCGTGCCATCGTGAAGCGCGGTATGATGGGACAGGAAAGTGCCGGCGGCGGCTCTACCATTACTCAGCAGCTTGCGAAGCAGTTGTTCTCGGAAAAAGCGCATAACACGCTGGAACGATTGCTGCAAAAGCCGATAGAGTGGGTCATTGCGATAAAACTTGAGCGCTCTTTTACTAAGGAGGATATTGTTACAATGTACCTTAACTATTTCGATTTCCTCCACAATGCCGTAGGAATAAAGCGCGCCGCGAATACATATTTCAGCAAAGAGCCTCACCAACTCTCTATAACCGAGGCCGCGACACTTGTCGGATTGTGCAAGAATCCTTCGCTTTTCAATCCGCTTAAATATCCGGACAGATGTCTCGAGCGCCGCAATGTGGTGCTGATGCAGATGATGAAGTCGGGATATATAACTCATTCAGAATATGATACTTACTGTGCCAAGCCTTTAGCTCTTAAATATAAGACCTTCCGTGATGTTGACGGTTCGGGCGATTACCTGCGTGAGTTCCTCCGCCAATACCTTATGGCTAAGAAGCCGGAACGCTCTGCCTATCCTTCATGGAATATGCGCCAGTACACAATCGACTCTATCGCGTGGGGCGACGACCCGTTGTATGGCTGGTGTAACAAGAACTTGAAGGGCAATGGCGAGCCGTATAACATCTATACCGACGGCTTGAAAATCTACACAACGGTAGACACCCGTATGCAGAAATATGCGGAGGAGGCTGTGCGCAAGCATCTTGCGGGCTATCTTCAGCCGCAATTCAACAGGGCGAATTTGTATAAAAAGAATGCTCCGTTCTCTTCTAACATCTCGCGAAAGACCATAAAGTCAATCCTCAACCGTTCGATAAGGCAGAGCGTGCGCTATCGAAAAATGAAAGAAGATGGCGCTACCCCGGACGAGATAAGGCAGTCGTTCCGCACTCCGGTTAAGATGTCTGTGTTCACATGGCGCGGCGATAAGGATACGACAATGACCCCGATAGACTCTATCGTATATTACAAGTCGTTCCTGCGGTCTGCATTTATGAGTATGGAGGCAAAGACGGGAGATGTGAAGGCGTATGTCGGCGGCATAGATTTCGACCATTTCAAGTATGATATGGTGATGCTCGGCCGTCGTCAGGTGGGTTCCACCATCAAGCCATACCTTTATTCGCTTGCCATGCAGAACGGTATGACGCCCTGTACCACCGCGCCCAACGTGCAACGTACATACGGCGGATGGACGCCGCGTAACGGTAGCCATGCACGATATGGTCAGGATGTGCCGTTGAAGTGGGGACTTATGACTTCAAACAACTGGATTTCTGCGTATCTTATAACGCGGCTCGGTCCGTCGCAGTTTGTCGATATACTTCACGATTTCGGCCTGAACAACCCGGATATAGAGAAGAACACGTCGCCCGTGTTATGCCTTGGTCCGTGTGAGGTGTCGGTTGGCGAGATGGTAAGTGCCTATACGACCTTCCCGAACAAGGGCGTGCGCTGTGCTCCGAGGTTTGTTACGAAGATCGAAGACAGTCATGGCGAGGTGATAGCACAGTTCCCGCCGATGATGAATGAGGTGATAAGCGAGGACAACTCCTATCGTATGATAGATATGTTGCGTGCCGTTGTTGATCAGGGTACGGGTCGCCGACTCAGAGGTTACGGCATTAAAGGTCAGGTAGGTGGTAAGACCGGTACGACCAACAACAACTCCGACGGATGGTTTATGGGATTCACTCCGCAGCTTGTCAATGGCTGTTGGGTAGGTGGAGAGGACCGAGACATCCACTTCGACTATACCGGTATGGGGCAGGGAGCTACTATGGCGCTGCCTATATGGGCATATTACATGAGAATGGTGTATGATGACAAATCGTTAGGTTATTCAGATGATGCCAAATTTGATATACCAAAAGACTTTGATTACTGTGAAACTGACGAGACATTCGACTTCAGCGGAATAGAAGACGTATATATGTAATCAAAAAAGATAAAGGTTATGGCACAGTCTCTTGTATAGAATGATAATATATTTTAGCCACGAGTCTTATAGGATTCGTGGCTATTATTATATTAAATAGTTTGGTTTGACATAATAAATGAGCTATCCCATTACTTATAATATAAGTATATAAAACGCGCGTTTTACTTGTTATATCATATAATCGTAATTGCATTAATAATATAAATAATGGCAAAACAATTTGTTTATATAGGGTTATTGTCTGTACTTTTATTTATATCCTGTCGCCAGGATAATCGTTATGAGACAATAATTAGTAATACAGAGAGTATTATTGAGGAAAATCCTGATTCAGCATTGGCTATACTTAATAGACTTGACTCTAATAAAAGCATATTTGACGAACCTTTAATGATGCGTTTTGAGATGCTTAAGGCTTCAGCCCAAAATACGGCATACATTCCTTTTCGTACAGATAGTGTGGCGAAAGTATTTACATCATATTACGATAAGGTTGGAAATAGCAATCAAAAGGTTATGGCACATTATCTTCTTGGATGCGCTTATAGAGACATAGGCGATTCTCCGCAGACTATGAAATGCTTTATAGATGCAGTTGAACTCGCAGATACAACCTCGAATGATTGTGATTATAACTTGTTGAGTAAAGTATATGGGCAGTTAGGTATGCTGTATATAGACCAAGAATTAGGAGATGAAGCTCTTCGTGCATTAAAGCAAGCTGAAAAATACGCATTGTTGGGCAAGGATACTCTAATGGCTATAATGTGCGTATCACAGCAATCTTTAGTATATGAGATGCGAAGCGATTTGCCTCAAATTATCCGTAATGCGGAAAATGCGAGTGGATTGTATAAAAAGTATGGCTATGATGCAGAGGCCGCAAGTGCTTTAGGAACGGCAATACAGGCTTTGGTGCTTTCTAAAGAATATTCGAAGGCAAAAAAATATATAAACAGATATGAAAAGGAATCGGGTTTCTTTGATGCCGATGGAAACATTACAAAGGGGAAAGAGCAATATTATTACGTTAAAGGGCTTTATTATTTGGGCATAAAGTCTGATTCTGCGGAATATATGTTTAGAAAAGAATTGCGCACAGCAGATGGCCTTTATGAGAAGATGAGTGCAGTGTATGGCTTGCATGAATATTACAAGGAGAATGTTAATAAGGATTCTTTATTAAAGTATTCTGAAATCTTAGTTGAATTAAAAGACTCGGTTTCTAATGCGAAATCAACAGAGTCAATCCGAAAAATGGCATCTCTTTATAAATATAGCCATATTCAGAAATCTGCCGAAAAAGAAAGAGAGAAAGCAGAATGGTATCGGTTGGTATTGATAGTATCTGTTTTTTTGTTCTTATTAGGAATAATAATATGTGTATTGCTTGTTATGTATCTTAGGATAAAGGATATTAACAGAAAGAAGGATATGGAAGCATTGAAAGGCAAGTATGGCACTATGCTCGATTTGTTGAATAAGGAAAAAGCAGAGTTGGAACGACTAAAAGACGATAAAATCCTTAAATCCAAAATCATAGAGGATAAGGAAAAGTATATATTGGAACTGAATAAAATGATCTCCGACTTAAAGAGCGAGTTGTCTTTTATAGATTGTAAAAACAGGGATAATATTGATAAGCAGATAAAGGAGGAGGCGGTTTATATTAAATTTGAGAAGTATGCTAATATTGGAAAGCAACCATCAGAGGCAGATTGGCATTTAATGAAAGGTGTTTTTGACGATTTGTTTCCTCAGTTTAAGTTGTTCTTGTCAAGACATACGCCTTTGAAGGAGGAAGAATATCGCCTTTGTATTCTTGTCAGATTGTGTTTTTCGCCCAAGACTATACAATTCTTTTTAGGCATATCTTCATCTTATGTCTCTATTATGAGGCGTCGGTTGTGTTTGAAAATTTTTGAATTTGAAGGCTCGCCTAAAGAGTTTGACACGAAGATACGTAAGATATCTTAATCGCAGAACTGCTTGTGGCTTGGTTACCGTAGCCTTGTAATGTCATTACAAAGCTACGGTAATCGCATTACAAGGCCTCGGTAACAAGATAAGACAAAAACTGGGTAGCTATTGGGAATTCGTCGAACTCACTTAATATATATTATTTTATTATTGTTCGTTAAAACTCAAAATAGCATAATACTTCTGTCCGAAGTCCCGTAAAATAAGACTTCGGACTTTCTTTTTTCCAAAGTAGGCCCCCTAATCGAAAAGCGTAGGCTCTGGGGTGCTTTTGGTGCCTCTTAAGCAAGAATAATTGGCAATCAGTACAACCATAGTCTGTATGGCATTGACACTGTACTTCTTCTATGAAGCCAGTGCCGTTAGTACAGAATTATACAAGCGTGTTGTACTTTTAGTACATGACCTATGTACTAAAAGTACAAAGCCTTTGTACTAACGCTACAAAGCCTCTGTACAGTTTGTACATGGGCGTTGTACAAAAACAATATAAATATCATCGTGTTATATTTTATTCGCTACGGTCTAATAAAGCACCATCTTCCTTACCTTCTATAATTATTTATTGCGTCCGATAAATGCCTATCTTTACTCATGGCTGTAATTGTCTTAATCCTAAAACAAAGATAACCCAAAGGGCTGACACCTTGTGAGAAGTGTCAGCCCTAATACATTGTATGCTCAAGAATATTTTATTGGACAACAATAATATTATTTCGTATTTGTAAGAAATTGTAAAATATTTGTAATACATTGTTAATCATTTAGTTATACCGCTTTTTGTAAATATTAGTAAAATATATTTGAGGCGTAATGTCGTTAAAAAATGACTATTTGTATTAATTTCGCAGAAAAATAAAATTATGAAAAAAAGATTATTAGCAATGATGTTTTGTGCGTTGGTGTGTTCTGCATATACAATTGCGCAAGTAAGACTGGATTTACATCCTCTTAGTACAAAAGGATTAGGGCATGATATAAAAAGAACTCCTGCGCTCATTCCTGAAGTTTGGCTTGATGGTAATATGTTATTATTCCCTTTGGGAATTAATGATTCAAAAGTGGAAATATATAAAGGAGGAATATTAGTCTATGATAAAGAAATCTCTGATGAAATTGAAACTTTAGAGATCCCAGACTATATAGAAGGTTCTTTAGAACTATATATATTAAAAGGCACAGTTGATTATATTGCATACTTAATAATTAATAATGAAGAATTATGAAAAAAGAATTACTTACAATTTTAGGCTTGTGTGTATTCACAAGTGCATTTAGTCAGTTGAATGTAAATCCAAATGGTAACGTTTCTATCCAATCTAATGCTACTCCACTTTCCCCGTTATCAATATGTGGCGCAGGACGTAGTGATTACAAAGTTGGAGTTTATGGCAACAAAAGTTGCTATTACGCAGAAACAAGTGGAGCTACAGAATCTTGGGGACATGGAGGAAAATTTGTTAACCACCTTTCCGGTAGTAGTTTCTTGGTAGGAGCGAGAGCTGATGTTTATCCTTTGGATGAGGTAAACCGTAATTATGGCAGAAGTTTTGGATTAATCGGTATTGCCGGCTATGCAACTTCAGGATGGAATTATTCTGTGTATGGAAGGTTGGATGGCGGAAATAATGGTGCTGCTATTTACGGTACTACCAACTCTTCGGAAAATGGAACGTATGTTGATGGAAAGTATGCCGGATATTTTAATGGAAATACTAAAGTAATTGGAAATTTGAATGTAACAGGTTCTATTTATGGCGTAGTCTTGGGCAAGTCCGCAAGTGTTTCTTCTGCTTCTAAAGTTACTGCATTTTCAACTACAGATGACCTCTCTTTGAATAAGTTAAACAAGTTGTCTGCATATTCTTTCTACAAAGACCATGATTCAGAAGTTGCCAAATTGAGAGCAGTAAATATGGGCGATACTATTGTTGAGGAACGAAAACTGACATCGCTTGAGGTGCAGGATTTGTATAAGCAACACTATGCACTATCTGCCGAACAGGTTGAAGAAGTTTATCCAGATTTGGTTTATGAAAACGAGGATGGAACTAAGAGCATCAATTATATGGAAATGGTTCCATTGCTGGTAAAATCAATAAATGAACTTAGCGCAAAGATTGCGGAACTTGAGGGTAAGAATGGAAACGCTTCATTTTCAAAATATAATAACACGACGGGCTTGTCTAACATTAGTGACAGCGATGTAGCTGTATTAAGTCAAAATGCTCCCAATCCTTTTTCTGATACTTCATCAATAGTGGTTAATATTCCCCCAATAGCGAGGAACGCATCCTTATACATATATAATATGGCAGGAAGCCAAATTAAGCAAATTGAGATTGCAGACAGGGGAGAATGCCGCATTCAATTGGTTGCTGGAGAATTTGGAGTAGGTATGTATTTGTATAGCTTAGTTGTAGATAATAAGGTTATCGACACAAAAAGAATGTTAATTACCCAATAAAGTTTTTATAAATAACGTTACCAATTTAGACATTTGTTACTTATAATTGGTAACGTTTTTTTTAGTTTGAGATAAGATGCTTTTCAATTCGATAGAATTTCTTTTATTTCTTCCGATAGTCTTTGGGATGTATTGGGCGGTGGCAAAAAATGTCAGACTGCAAAATCTTTTTGTCATAGCAGCGAGCTATCTCTTTTATGGGTGGTGGAATTGGAAATGCCTTCTGCTGATAGCATTCACAACTCTGTGCAGCTACGTTTGCGGACTCGGAATAGAACGTGTCCGAATGTCGGCGCGAAAAAGTAAGGCTGTTTGCGGTCTTAATATCGTTGTGAACTTAATGATATTGGGCGTCTTTAAGTATTATGATTTCTTTGCTTTGAGTTTCCACGACCTCATGGCGCGCATAGGATTTGAGGTGGATGTCATTACGCTGCATTTGCTGCTACCTGTTGGAATATCCTTTTATACTTTTCAGGCAGTAGGCTATAGCATTGATGTGTATAGGAATAAGATTGGTGCGGCGCATGATATAGCTGCATTTTTTGCTTTTCTGTCATTCTTTCCGCAACTCGTTGCCGGACCTATAGAGCGCGCATCTAATCTCTATCCGCAGTTCTTGCGCAGGAAACGCTTCGACTATGATATGGCTGTGGAGGGATGTTGGATGATTCTTTGGGGATTTTTCAAGAAGATAGTGATTGCTGATGGCGCGGCCGTGGTTGTGAATACGGTCTTTGACAGTGCCGGAAACTATAATGCAGCGACATTGTGGATAGCGGCCATCCTGTTTGCTTTTCAGATTTATGGCGATTTCTCGGGCTATTCAGATATAGCCATTGGAGTTGCAAGACTTTTCGGGATAAGATTGATGCGCAACTTTAATCTGCCTTATCTGTCGCATAATGTGGCCGAGTTCTGGCGTCGTTGGCATATCAGTCTTAATACATGGTTTGTAGATTACCTTTATATCCCCCTCGGAGGCAGTAAGGGTGGGACGCTCAAGACTTTGCGTAATACGGTTATCGTGTTTCTTGTCAGTGGCTTGTGGCATGGAGCCAACTGGACATACGTTGCTTGGGGCGCATATCATGCCTTGTTGTTCGTTCCGCTTCTTTACTTCGGCAAAAGGCGTGTCGTTCCCCGTGGACGTTGCAGTAGAATTGCCGGGATCGTTGTAACATTCCTGCTCGTAACAGTCGGTTGGGTGATATTCCGTGCTTGCGATATACATCACGCGTTCGGTTATATCCAAAGTATGCTCAGCCTGAATATCTTTTCAATGCCCGATTTGCCCAAGAAGACATTGTTTTATGCCGTGGAATGCTTCGCGGCGATAGGTTTCCTTATTGTCATGGAGTGTAAATGCAAGAACAAAGACCTAACGTTGGCACTGCCTTTCAGAAGTTACAGAGTACGCCGCATAGGCTATATAGCCCTTTCGGTATGGACCTTCCTGTTCTATTCGGTAGGGCAGACATTCATTTATTTCCAGTTCTGACGCGCCGGATGTTTGTGCCGGTCATCTCAACAACAGCAATCTTTATACTATACACTAATTTTAGTGACTTACTTATGAGTGAGTTTTGAAATAAAAAAATACGAGTTGATGCAATATGAGAAAGTTTCTTTATCGTTTCGGAAGGTTCCTCCTTACTTTCGTGGGCTTAGTCCTGTTGCTCGCTGCGATTTTGCCGTATAACAAGAACGGCTATATGAGAGAACAGGAGGTGAAGATGGCCATGCTCTCAGCGTCCAATCGCAAGTCGGCGGTGGTGCTGTTGGGAGGGAGCAATGTCGCGTTCGGATATGATTCGGAAATGCTTTCCGACAGTCTCGGAATGCCCGTCGTAAATGCTGGACTTCATGCCAGTGTCGGACTGAAATACATTATTGACGACTGTTTCCCGCGATTGAGGCGTGGCGATATTCTTGTCTTGTCGCCAGAGTACGGCCATTTCTTCGGAAATATGGCATACGGTGAGGCTCCGATGACAGACCTTGTATATCTTTCAGGCTTGCGCTTGGTTCATAAACTGAATTGGCGGCAGTTGTATTCCCTTCTGAATAATACTCCGAAATATCTGCGAGCCAAACTTGAATATACTTTTTTGAATACCTTGCCTATGGCAAAAGACTCAGTTTACAGCCTGTCGGCTTTTAATGAATATGGTGATGTCGTTGCTCATTGGAAGCATGACGAATGCAGATACTCCGAGCCGTTAAAGCCTCAGCCGCTTGGCGTATGGAACTCGGATTTCGTGTTTTATTTGAAGAATGAGTTATGCGCGTTGCGGAAAAGAGGTATATATATAATAATGTGTCCTCCTGTCGTGGCTTCTACTTATTATCAGAATAACCGTTTGAATATAGAATATGCGGATTCTGTGCTGTATTCCGAGGGACTCCCGTTTGTCGTTCCACCATCAGAGTGCGTTTATCCCGACACATTATTCTATGATACGGGCTATCATCTCAGGCGGATTGGAGCGAAAAAACACACCGAGAGTTTGATAAGGTTATTGGGAAGATGAATTTTTATTATGACGAACCCACGTGAATGTTAAATAAAAAACTTACCTTTGTACATTATATTATATGACAATATAGCGACAGAAACAGATAATGGCAAAGGATAAGATAGCATACGTGTGTGAGAACTGCGGACAGGAGTCGGCAAAATGGATAGGAAAATGTCCGAGCTGCGGCCAGTGGAATACGTTCAAGGAGATAAGAATCTCGTCAGATACGGGAAGCGTGGCTGCCAAATCGGCAGCCCAAAGTCTGAGAAGCGGACGCTCGGGACATAAGGCCGCACCGATGAAGTTGCGTGATATATCTGCTAAAGACGAACCGCGTCTTGATATGCACGATGCGGAACTGAACCGTGTGCTTGGCGGCGGACTCGTTCCCGGCTCTATAATACTTCTTGGCGGAGAACCGGGAATAGGAAAAAGTACGCTCACGTTGCAGACGATACTCAATATGCCGGAACGCAAAATCCTGTATGTCAGTGGCGAGGAAAGCGCACATCAGTTGAAGATGAGGGCGGAACGTCTTGGTGGCGGCATGAATGACAATGTACTGGTGCTTACCGATACATCGCTCGAAAACATATTCGCCCATACCAAAGAGGTCATGCCCGAGCTGATGATAGTCGACTCTATACAGACAATAGCAACGGAAGACGTTGACAGCAGTCCCGGAAGTATCTCGCAGGTGAGGGAGTGTGCTTCGGCATTTCTCCGTTTTGCAAAGTCAAGTGGCGTTCCCGTGATATTGATAGGACATATAAATAAGGAAGGAACGCTTGCCGGTCCTAAGATTCTTGAGCATATAGTGGATACGGTGATACAGTTCGAGGGCGACCAACACTATATGTACCGCATTCTTCGTTCTATAAAAAACCGCTTCGGCTCAACGTCGGAACTCGGCATTTATGAGATGCGCCAGACCGGTTTGCGACAAGTAAGCAATCCCTCAGAACTGCTTCTTACGCAAGACCATGACGGTCTTTCGGGCGTCGCCATCAGTTCGGCGGTAGAAGGTATGCGCCCGTTTCTTGTAGAAACACAGGCTCTTGTGTCGAGCGCGGCATACGGAACACCGCAGCGGTCGGCTACCGGTTTCGACCAAAGGCGACTCAATATGCTGCTGGCTGTATTGGAGAAACGCGTCGGTTTCAAGCTCATGCAGAAGGATGTCTTTATCAATATAGCCGGCGGACTGCGCGTTACCGACCTCGCTATGGACCTGAGTGTCATAGCTGCTGTACTTTCGAGCAACGTTGACACGCCGATAGAACATGGCTGGTGCTTGGCGGGGGAAGTGGGACTGAGCGGCGAAGTGCGCCCTGTCAGTAGGATAGAGCAGCGCATAGCAGAAGCCGAGAAGCTCGGTTTCACGGATATTGTGATACCTAAATACAATCTTCAAGGACTCAATATGAAGAAATATAACATTAATCTGCATCCTGTCAGGAAAGTGGAAGAAGCCCTCAGGGCGTTGTTCGGATGAAATAAACTTGAAGATTTAGCGTAAAAAAACTATAAAAACATAAGTATATACTTATAATATAATAAAAAATGTCTACCTTTGCACTGTCTTTATATAAGCAAAAATAAGGCTATTATCAACGATAAATAAATTAAATAAGACAATGAAGATCAATGATTTCAACTTTGCCGGTAAGAAGGCAATCGTGCGTGTGGACTTCAATGTGCCACTTGATGAGAACGGAAAGATAACAGATGACACCCGTATCCGTGGTGCATTGCCTACATTGAAGAAAGTGTTGGCAGACGGTGGTGCCCTTATCATCATGTCTCACATGGGTAAGCCGAAAGGAAAAGTTAATCCAAAGTTCTCTCTCGGACAGATTGTTGATGCCGTTAGCGATGCTCTTGGCGTTAAGGTACAGTTCGCTCCGGATTGTGCAAAGGCAAAGGAAGCTGCTGACGCATTGAAGGCAGGTGAGGTGTTGCTGTTGGAAAATCTCCGTTTCTATCCGGAAGAGGAAGGCAAGCCGGTAGGTGTAGAGAAGGGTACACCTGAATATGATGAGGCTAAGAAGGCAATGAAGGCAAGCCAGAAGGAGTTTGCTAAGACTTTGGCTTCATACGCAGACTGCTATGTAATGGACGCATTCGGAACAGCTCACCGCAAGCACGCTTCTACAGCCGTTATCGATGAGTTCTTCGATAAGGAGCACAAGATGCTGGGTTACTTGATGGAGAAAGAGGTGAACGCAGTAGATGCAGTCCTCGGAAACATCAAACGTCCGTTCACGGCTATCATGGGCGGCTCTAAAGTATCTACAAAGATTGGTATCATCGAGAACCTTCTTGGCAAGGTGGACAACCTTATCCTCTGCGGTGGTATGACATACACATTCGCAAAGGCACAGGGTGGCCAGATTGGTAAGTCTATCTGCGAGGACGATAAGCTCGATGTTGCTCTTGACGTAATCAAGAAGGCTAAGGAAAACGGTGTGAACCTCGTACTCGGTACTGACTGTATCGCAGCCGACGACTTCGCAAACGACGCTAATACACAGGTTGTTCCGTCGAACGCAATACCTGAGGGCTGGGAAGGTCTTGACGCAGGTCCTGAGACACGTAAGGCTTTTGCCGCTGCCATTGAGAATGCCAAGACAATTCTGTGGAACGGTCCGGCAGGTGTATTCGAGTTTGACAACTTCGTAGGTGGTTCTAAGGCTATCGCTGACGCTATCGCTAAGGCAACTGCTAATGGTGCGTTCTCACTCATCGGTGGTGGCGACTCCGTAGCTTGTATCAACAAGTTCGGTATGGCAGACCAGGTAAGTTATATCTCTACCGGTGGTGGTGCGTTGCTTGAGGCTATCGAGGGCAAGGTGCTTCCGGGTGTAGCTGCTATCGAGGCATAAACTCGTTTTATGATATATATAGAGGAAGCGGGTTGCAAGAAATCCGCTTCCTTTATTTTTTTGCCACATCCGGTATTGAATATTATTCATGTCCGTAATCTAAAAAGTAGGAGGAGTGAGATGGTGCAGTATATAATAATAGGTGTTATAGTTTTTCTCGCTGTTGTGTATTCCGCTTTTCGGATATATAAAACGATGAAAGCTGCAAACAATCCGTGTGCGGGATGTGTCGGGTGCGCAATTCGTGAGCAAATGGAACAGCGCAGGAAAAATGGGAAATGTAAGGACTATAAGAGTAAACCAACCCGTATTTGAAAGGAAACTCTATATATGGCAAATTTCCATGTGGGCTGATCATAATGCAATGCCATATTGAGGAATATATTTCGCAGGAGCATAAAAAATGCCATATTATAATAAAAAGTGAATGAAAAATTTGGCGTAAAGGGATAAAATGCTTACCTTTGCACTCGCATTAAAGCAATGGTGCCTTGGATGAGTGGCTTAGTCAACGGTCTGCAAAACCGTCTACAGCAGTTCGAATCTGCTAGGCACCTCCAAAAACATGAGAGAGAAGTCTTCGTTTGAGGGCTTCTCTTTTTTCTGTTTCTTTTCCTTGTATTTTTTCCGCTATTCTTCCGCTAAACCGTATTTTTATCAAAAAAAAGATTATGAATGTCGAAAAGTGAATTTTATTGCGTATATTTGCAACTTAAAACGAGACAATTTTAATGGATAATATAAGGAACTTTTGTATCATTGCGCATATCGACCACGGAAAGTCTACTCTCGCAGACAGGTTGCTGGAGTACACAAAGACAATCCAAATAACCGGAGGGCAGATGCTGGACGATATGGATTTGGAGCGTGAGCGAGGTATTACGATAAAGAGCCATGCCATACAGATGGAATATAATTATGGTGGCAAAGACTATATTCTCAACCTTATAGACACTCCGGGGCACGTGGATTTCTCGTATGAGGTGTCGCGAAGTATTGCAGCCTGTGAGGGAGCGTTGCTCGTTGTAGATGCCACACAGGGTGTACAGGCTCAGACAATTTCCAATCTGTATATGGCGATAGAACATGATTTGGAGATAATTCCGGTAATCAACAAGATTGATATGCCCAGCGCAATGCCGGATGAGGTGGAAGATGAGATAATAGATCTTATCGGTTGCGACCGGGAAGACATTATCCGTGCGTCGGGAAAGACCGGCGAGGGCATAGAAGATGTGCTTCAGGCGGTGGTTGAGCGTGTGCCACATCCGGAAGGCGACAGAGATAAGCCGTTGCAGGCACTTATTTTCGATAGTGTATTCAACTCGTTTCGTGGCATCATAGCTTATTTTAAGATTGAGAACGGCTCTATTAAGAAAGGCGATAAAGTGAAGTTCTTCAATACCGGTATGGAATATACGGCCGATGAGGTTGGTGTGTTGAAGATGGATATGATACCGCGCAAGGAGCTTTCTACCGGCGAGGTGGGATATATAATAAGTGGTATAAAGGATGCAAAGGAGGTGAAGGTGGGCGATACCATCACGCATACAGACCGCCCTTGCGTTGCGGCCATCGAAGGATTTCAGGAAGTGAAGCCTATGGTCTTTGCCGGAGTGTATCCTATCGACCCCGCAGATTATGAGAACTTGCGTGCTTCGCTTGAGAAGCTACAGTTGAATGATGCCTCTCTGACGTTCTCTCCCGAGAGTTCTGTGGCATTGGGCTTCGGGTTCCGTTGCGGCTTCCTCGGCCTTTTGCACATGGAGATTGTGCAGGAACGCCTCGACCGCGAGTTCAATATGGATGTCATAACCACCGTTCCTAATGTGTCGTACATGGTTTATGACAAGCAAGGGAATGCGAAGGAAGTGCATAATCCGTCAGGACTGCCCGAGCCGACTATGATAGAGCATATCGAGGAGCCATATATCCGCGCGTCTATCATAACATCGACTTCGTTTATCGGTCCGATTATGAAACTTTGTCTCGATAAACGAGGTGAATTGATTAATCAGGAATATGTGTCGGGAAATCGCGTGGAGTTGCATTTCATGCTGCCTTTGGGCGAGATTGTGATAGACTTCTATGATAAATTGAAGAGCATTTCGAAAGGATATGCTTCATTCGATTATCATATAGATTCTTTTAGACCGTCGAAACTGGCGAAACTTGATATTCTCCTTAATGGAGAGCCGGTGGATGCCTTGTCTACTCTGACCCATCAGGACAATGCCGTTACGTTGGGGCGCAGAATGTGCGAGAAACTGAAGGACCTGATACCGAGACAACAATTCGATATAGCCATTCAGGCGGCTATCGGTGCGAAAATCGTTGCCCGTGAGACGGTAAAGTGCGTAAGAAAAGATGTTACAGCTAAATGCTATGGCGGTGACGTGAGCCGTAAGAGGAAACTTTTGGAGAAACAGAAGCGCGGAAAGAAGCGTATGAAGCAAATCGGAAACGTGGAAGTGCCTCAGAAAGCGTTCCTTGCCGTATTAAAGTTGGACTAAATATATAAGGACATAATCTTTTATCAAGAAGGGTTTTACAATGAAAGACTTAGGAAACAACACAAGAGACATAGCCCGTGAGTTAGCCCGTAAGTACAGTACGATGACTCATGATGAGCTTGATGTGCTTGAGAGCATCTTGATTCCTGCGAAATATAGCAAAGGTGAGATGATTCTCAGAGAAGGTGAGATATGTGAAAACATATATTACATAGAGCGTGGGTTGGTTCGGCAGTTCTATTTTAAGAACGATAAGCAGATAACTGAACACCTCGGAGAAGAACATAGCATATTTATGTGTATAGAAAGCCTTTTCCGTGAGGAACCGACACATCTGCAGGTTGAGGCTTTGGAGCCGACACTTGTATATATGTTGCCGAAGCGCCGGCTTGAAGAGGTGGCCTTGCACAATGTGAATATACAGATACTTTATAGAAAAATATTAGAGGAAAGTCTTATCATCTCACAGGTACACGCCGATCTCGTGCGTTTTGAGTCGGCACAGTCGCGCTATAAGAAGATGTGTAAGCTGTGGCCGCAGGTCGTGTTGCGCGCACCGTTGGTTTACATCGCAAGTTATTTGCAGATGACTCCCGAGACGTTGAGTCGTGTTCGTGCGGCTTCATTGCAGGACGAGTGATAGGATATGGACTATAAATAATTGGCATTTCGCTCACGGTGAAGGTATGGATTTAGTGTCTTTGTCATGAGACAGATGCCTTTCTCTTATGTGTCAATGCGCTTATATGATTGATATAATTTCGAGATAAATCACAGCTTGGCACGTTTTTTGTTTTACTATAGTAGAAATCAAAGAGAATTAAAAAGATGAAAGAAGAAGAAATAAAGGTAACTGACGGGGAAACCGTTGAGAATGAACAGGATAAGAACGTAACAGACTCGGTTGATAATGAGTATGGAGATGTAGGTATTAACGAAAATACAGACACAGCAGAGCAAGAAAATGATGCCGATGAGGCTGATAGTGCCAATATGTCAGAAGAAAAAAGTCCGCTTGAAGTTGCGAATGAAGAAATCGCAGCTTTGAAAGACAAATATCTCCGTACCGTGGCAGAGTTTGATAATTACAAAAAACGTACGCTGAAAGAGAAAACCGAGTTGATTCTGAATGGGGGAGAGAAGACGGTTACAGCCATCCTTCCTGTCTTGGATGATTTTGAGCGTGCTCTTGCGGATAAAACCGAGGATGCAGTCGCAATTAAAGAAGGTATGGAACTGATATTCAAGAAGTTTGTTAAATCGCTTGAAAGTCTTGGTGTAAAGAAGATAGAGACCGAGGATAAGACATTCGATGTCGATTTCCATGAGGCTATCGCGATGGTTCCGGGCGTAGGCGATGATCAGAAAGGCAAGGTTATAGATTGTGTTCAGACTGGATATACTCTTAATGATAAAGTAATACGCCATGCGAAAGTGGCTGTAGGACAATAATAATACAATGGCAAAGAGAGACTATTATGAGGTTCTCGGCGTTGGAAAGAACGCTACGGAAGACGAGATAAAGAAAGCATACCGCAAGTTGGCTATCAAATATCATCCTGACCGTAATCCGGATGATGCTAAAGCTGAGGAGAAATTCAAAGAGGCGGCAGAGGCTTACGATGTACTTCATGACCCGCAGAAGCGTCAGGCATACGACCAGTTTGGTTTCGATGGCCCTGCCGGAGCAGGTGGCTTTGGTGGCTTCGGTGGTGGAGGCGGCTTTTCTATGGATGACATCTTCTCGATGTTTGGTGATGTCTTTGGCGGTAGAGGCGGAGGCTTCGGTGGTTTTGGTGGCTTCGGCGGCGGTCGCCGTCAGACTACGCGTCATAGAGGCTCGGATTTACGCTTGAAGGTTCGCCTTACATTACAGGAAGTCGCTACTGGAGTGACGAAGAAATTCAAAGTACGTAAAGATATAGAATGCAGCCACTGTCATGGCAGTGGAGCGGAAGCCGGTAGCGGAACGGAGACTTGTCCTCATTGCCACGGTAGCGGTGTTGAGATACGTAGACAACAAAGCATTTTTGGTGAAGTCCAGACTCAGACAACGTGTCATGTCTGCAATGGCGAAGGTACTGTAATAAAGAATAAATGTCATGAATGTGGCGGCACGGGTGTCGTGAAAGGCGAGGAAGTCGTAGAGATAAAAATACCGGCAGGCGTTGCCGAAGGAATGGTTGTGAACGTTCCGGGTAAAGGAAATGCCGGTCAGCATAATGGCATTCCGGGCGACATTCAGGTGCTGATAGAAGAAGAACCGAACGACACTTTTGTACGCGATGGTAATAATGTGATATATAATTTGCTCCTCGATTTCCCGACAGCCACGCTTGGCGGTTCTGTTGATATTCCGACAATCGACGGAAAGTCGGTAAGAATAAAGATAGAGCCGGGAACACAGCCTGGCAAGACACTTCGTTTGAGAGGCAAAGGTTTGCCGGAAGTGCAAGGATATGGCTATGGAATGGGAGATTTGGTAGTGAATATCAGCGTATATGTGCCTAAAACACTTAGCAAAAGTGAGAAGGAAATTATAGAAAGTCTCAAGGATAGCGATAATTTCAAAGGCGACGTAGTTACGAAACGAACCATATTCCAAAAGTTTAAGAATTATTTCAGTTGACGAAATGACTTATCAGGAAACAATAGAGTATTTATACAATAGCACCCCGGTCTTTGAACACGTGGGTGCTTCTGCGTATAAGGAGGGGCTTGCAAATACGCTTGCGCTCGACGAACACTTCGGCAATCCTCATCAAGCATACAAAACAATTCATGTTGCCGGCACCAACGGAAAGGGGTCGTGCTCGCATACGATAGCCTCGATATTACAAAAAGAAGGCTATAAGGTTGGGTTATATACCTCTCCGCATCTTGTTGATTTTCGTGAACGAATTCGTATTAACGGGTTGACTATCAGTGAAAAATATGTTGTAGACTTTGTTGAACAACATAGGGATTTTTTTGAGCCGTTGCATCCATCGTTCTTTGAACTTACAACAGCTATGGCTTTTAAGTATTTCGCCGACCAACAGGTTGATATTGCAGTTATTGAAGTTGGGCTTGGTGGTAGGCTCGACTGTACGAATATCATCATGCCAGAGCTTTCGGTTATAACTAATATCTCGTTCGACCATACCATGTTACTTGGCAATACGCTTGAGAAGATTGCCGGAGAGAAAGCCGGAATCATAAAAAATGGCGTGCCGGTGGTAATAGGGGAGGCTTGTTCCGAAACCCGTCCTGTATTTGAACGGAAAGCGGCAGAACAGAATGCACCGATATATTTTGCAGAGGACGATAAGGAAGTCTTGCGTTCTTCGGTGGCAAATTCGTCAGCAGGGCGGGAATATCTTACGAAGAGTTTCGGAATGCTTTACGGTGACCTCGAAGGATGTTATCAAGAGAAGAATCTTAATACTGTGTTGTGCGCGGTGATGCGACTTGCCGAATCCGGAATCATAAAGGATAAATCTTGTGAAACTGTTGCGGAAGGCTTGAAGTGTGTCTGTGCGTCTACCGGGCTGTGCGGACGATGGCAGCAATTACAAATTTCGCCGAGGATAGTGTGTGATACCGGTCACAACGTTGCGGGTTGGGAGTATATCAGTCGTCAACTTGCGGTGCAGCGATACCGCAGGATGAGGATTGTTTTTGGAATGGTAGACGATAAGGATCTGAACCGCGTGATGGATTTGTTGCCTGTGGATGCCGTGTATTATTGGACACAGGCTGTGACGAAAAGAGCTGTTCCTGCAGAAAAGGTTGCAGATTTTGGAATTGGAAAAGGGCTCGCTGGCCGTGTGTTTCATAAAGTGTCTGATGCATACGAGGCTGCAAAAGCTGATGCAGATTGCGATGATTTCATCTTTATTGGTGGAAGTAGCTATGTCGTTTCCGACCTCTTGGAGTATCTGCAATAGCTGTTTGCTAAAGATTAAATGTTTTTAACGCAGGCAAGTCGGCATTTTTCAAGTTTAAGTTTGTTATTGTCATTTTTTTTAATTTACTTTGCAATGATAATAAAACGGGTGCTGTGAAAGCTGTCTTGCGTATTTGCGGTTGATGCTCATAAAGGTTGTAAAAGTTATATGGGTGAGAGCAAAGCGGGGGAAGTTTGTTAAAGCACGGTGGCCGTGGCTCTAAACATTATAATACTAACAAAAACAATTGACAAATGAGCATTGATGAGACTCAGAATATCTGTGGCCTGAAACGCGAGGACTTTCAGACCACAGTAGAAGGAAAAGACACCGATCTTTATATTCTGCGCAACAGCCTCGGTAATGAGATAGCTATAACAAACTATGGTGGCGCAGTAGTGGCGATAATGGTTCCTGACAAAGACGGTAATTATGCTAATGTTATACAGGGACATGATAATATTCAGGACGTGATAAACTCTCCTGAACCTTACCTTTCTACGCTTATCGGACGTTATGGGAATAGAATATGCCGTGGAAAGTTCCAGTTGAAAGGAAAAGAATATCAATTACCTATTAATAATGGCCCTAACTCCCTGCATGGAGGAAAGAAAGGATTCAATGCTAAAGTGTGGGATGCGTTGCAGATGAACGACCAAACGTTGGTATTGAAATATGTAAGTCCGTATGGCGAAGAAGGCTATACCGGTGAGTTGAAAGTAACTGTCGTATATTCTTTTACTGATGATAACGAGTTCGTTATCGAATATATGGCAACAACAAACAAGAAGACTGTTATCAATCTTACACATCACGGCTTCTTTAGTCTTACGGGTATCGCAAACCCGACACCAACAATCGACAATCTTATTTGTGAGATAAACGCAGACTTCTATCTGCCTATCGATGAGACAAGTATTCCTACGGGTGAGATTCGTTTCGTGGAAGGAACTCCTTTCGACTTCCGTAAGGCAAAGCCTGTAGGGCAGGATATTGATGCTGACCATGAGCAGATAAAGAACGGAGCGGGCTACGATCACTGTTTTGTGCTGAACAAAAAGGAAGAAGGCGAGTTGGCATTGGCTGCACGTGTGCTCGAACCTGAGAGCGGACGTATTATGGAAGTGCTCACGACAGAGCCGGGAGTGCAACTTTATTCGGACAACTGGGCAGATGGTTACAAAGGCCAGAACGGCGCAACATTCCCACGTCGCAGTGGAATATGCTTCGAATGCCAGCATTTCCCTGATAGTCCGAATCATCCGTATTTCCCGTCTGTGATATTGAATCCGGGCGAACAGTATAAACAAAAAACTATATATAAGTTTGGTGTAAGCAAATAAAACTATATAAAACAAACTTGTTAGTAAGAAAAATCGATAACTATAAATAATTCTTAATCAACTATTTCTTAAAAGAAAATGGCAACTTTAGAAAAACAAAATGTTAAGCAGAATGGCAGTATCATAGCCATAATCACAATGATGTTCCTTTATGCGATGATTTCGTTCGTAACTAACCTCGCAGCACCTATCGGCGTAATTTGGAAAAATCAGCCGGAGATTGGCGGTTCTAATATGCTGGGTATGCTTGGTAATTTCATGAACTTCTTTGCATATCTGTTTATGGGTATTCCGGCAGGAAAGATGCTCACTAAAATTGGCTACAAGAAGACTGCCCTTACTGGTATCGGCGTTGGTTTCATCGGCGTATTGGTACAGTATCTGTCGGGAATGTCTCAGGGAATACCTGCGTTCTGTATCTATCTTCTCGGTGCGTTGATTTCCGGTTTCTCGGTTTGCTTACTCAATACCGTTGTAAACCCAATGCTTAACCTGCTCGGTGGCGGTGGCAACCGTGGTAATCAGCTCAACCTTATCGGCGGTACGCTGAACTCTCTGTCGGGTACCTTGACTCCGATGTTCGTAGGCGCACTTGTCGGAACCGTTACAGCAAGCACCACTATGACTGATGTCAATCTTGTGCTGTATATAGCAATGGCTGTCTTTGCCGCAGCCTATGTAATCCTTGCCTTTGTTCCTATCAAGGATCCAGAGATGGGTAAGACTACATCCAAGACCGTATTCGAACACTCGCCGTGGGCGTTCCGTCACTGTGTACTCGGTGTTATTGCAATCTTCGTGTATGTAGGAGTTGAGGTAGGTGTACCGGGAACTATGATATTCTATCTCTCTGACACATCGGATAAGGGTGGTGGACTTGCTGATAACGCTGCTGCCATTGCCGGATTCGTAGCTGGAACCTATTGGTTGCTTATGCTCGTAGGCCGTTTCGTGGCAGGTTTCATTGCCGATAAAATTTCAAGTCGCACCATGATGCTTGCCGTTACATCGGTTGCTATGGTTCTGATTTTGCTCGCTATGGTTACATCTAAGGATGTTACCGTTGCAATGCCGTTGTTCACAGGTTCTTCTTTTGAGACAAAGGTTGTGCCTCTGAGTGCGATGTTCCTCGTTCTCTGCGGTCTCTGCACATCGGTTATGTGGGCTTCGATTTTCAACCTCGCGACTGAGGGGCTGGGTAAGTACACTGCTCAGGCATCCGGTATCTTCATGATGATGGTAGTCGGTGGCGGAGTGTTGCCGTTGGTTCAGAACTTCATCGCAGACCATGCAAGCTACATGATAAGCTATATCGTGCCGTTCCTCGGCGTGGCATATATGTTCTACTATGCGCTCATCGGCTGCAAGAACGTGAATAAGGACATTCCTGTAGAATAATAATTGAAATCTAAATATTAAACAAATTAAAACAACTACTATGGATATAGAACACGTAAGAAGTCGTTTCATCAAGCATTTTGATGGAAAGACAGGTAATATTTACTTCTCACCAGGACGTATTAATCTGATTGGTGAGCATACTGACTATAATGGCGGTTTCGTATTTCCTGGTGCAGTGGATACCGGTATCATGGCCGAAGTTCGTCCGAATGGGCTTAATACGGTTATGTGCTATTCCATAGACCTGAAAGACCGTGTTGAGTTCAAGGTTGATGATCCTGTCGGACCGCGTGCAAGTTGGGCACGTTATATATACGGTATTGTGCAGGAGATGAAAAAATTCGGCGTAGACGTGAAGGGATTCAACACCGCTTTCTCGGGCAACGTGCCTTTAGGTGCGGGTATGTCTTCATCGGCTGCATTGGAAAGTTGTTTCGCTTGCGCTCTCAACGACTTGTTCGGCGACAACAAAGTGAGCAAGTGGGATATGGTACTTGCAGGCCAGGCCACTGAACATAACTATTGTGGAGTGAACTGTGGCATTATGGACCAGTTTGCAAGTGTCTTTGGTCAGGAAGGTAAGCTGATGCGTCTCGACTGCCGTAGCCGTGAGTTCGAGTACTTCCCGTTTGAGCCAAATGGCTATAAACTCGTACTCGTGAACTCTTGCGTGAAGCATGAGTTGGCTGGTTCACCCTATAACGACCGTCGTAATAGTTGCGAGAATGTTGTCAAACACATCGCGGCAAAGCATCCGGGTGAGACAAAGGAGACGCTGCGCGATTGCACATGGGAAGAGCTTGAGGAAGTTAAGGCTGAGGTTAGTGCTGAAGACTACAAGCGCGCTCACTTCGTTCTCGGAGAGAAGGACCGTGTGCTTGCTGTCTGCGATGCTCTTGTTGCCGGTGATTACGAGACTGTAGGCAAGAAGATGTATGAGACTCATGAAGGTCTGAGCAAGGAATATGAAGTGTCATGCGAGGAACTTGACTATCTGAACGACATTGCAAAAGAGAATGGTGTTACCGGAAGCCGCATCATGGGTGGCGGATTTGGTGGATGCACCATCAACCTTGTGAAGGACGAGATTTATGATAAGTTCATTGCAGATGTTAAGGCCAAGTATACTGCCAAGTATAACAAAGAGCCTAAGATTATCGATGTTGTCATTGGACAAGGTTCGCATAGGGTTTGTTAATGACGAGAATCAGAGTTTAGCTACGTTTAATAAGTCTGCAACCATTTAACAAAAGCACTCCGAAAGTTGAATAATGAGACTTTCGGAGTGCTTTTGTTATATATAATCCAATAGGAATACCTTGTTAAGGTAGCTACTGAAGGCCGTTGAGGTAGCTACTGAAGGCCGTTGAGGTAGCCACTGAAGGCCGTCAAAGTAGCCACTGAAGGCTGCTAAGGTAGCCACTGAAGGCCGTTGATGTAGCCACTGAAGGCTGTTAAGGTTGCCACTGGAGACAGTTGAGGTAGCCACTCAACATCAGAAGTTCCTTGCTCACGCAAATATATATAGTGATATAGAGGCTTAAATTCTGATGGGATTCAATCTGAATTATATGCCAAATCAATACTTAAATGGTACGGATTCCTTGATATAGAACTTGAAATTCTTTATGCCGCCCGGCACATTATTCTCCATTCGGGGCAAATACTGAATACCACTGATATCCTGCACAGAGCCGAGGTCTATCACAATATGATGTGGATACTTGCTGCCAGTCTCGGAACTCCAGTAAGTCGATTCCTGCAAGTCGAATATCTTGTCAGCCGAATGATTGCCTTTGCCAGTCTCCTCACTATCGGCATATATCACAGTCCACGGCTCGCGCGAAAGTCTTTCACCGTTTTTTCCGAGGACATAGAACTCTGCGATTGATACAATATCGCCACTGTCAAGAGCATCGACCGCTTCAATACAGACATATCTTCCCCTTCTTGGCACGTCAGTTTTCATCTCCTGCCAACCGTTTCCAGTCTTAAAAGCACCCGTTATTGCCGGACTTTCACCCGTGAGGTCAAGCTTTTCATTTTCATTGCGGTGCGTTTTCTTCTTCAGAAGCTGTAGCTTGTCGAGTACAGGCCGGCTCAGTCCTTCCGCCTTTGGTTCTCTCGGACCGACAATATCTAACACTACAATCTCGTTTTCGCCTTTCTTTAGCCAACATCCCGGCATATAAAGCGTCTGTTGCGGACCTATTTCCCAAATTCGTCCGATCGGATGTCCGTTGACATATACAAGCCCTTTGCCCCATGTTTCGAAGTTAAGGAAGGTGTCATTAGTCTTTTGAACGTTGAACTTTCCTCGATAAATGCCGCGTGGTAACCGCCCGCCGTTGTTCTTCTTTGCGTCTGCTATTGGCTTGAATTTGGCAGAGTTATAATATTCAGGCGTGTCTTCGATATTGAATACCGTCCAGTTTTTGAGATCGCACACGAAGGCATGACCTCCCCGTTCCTCGGTGATAGTAACCTTGTCAGTTATTCCCTTAAAGTCCTTTATTGCCCTTCCGAAATTGATTCGTCCCATCGCTTCTACGAGAATGTCGAGTACCGCACCATTATTACAAGGTGGCAGCATCAGTTCCTTCTCTCCGTTGCGGCGGTCAAGTTTACCGATATATTTACCATCGACGAAGACTTGGGCGAAGTCATGTGCCTCGTTCACTGTCAGCAGAGTCTTTGTCTTTAGCTCGGGTAGTTCGGTGCGGTAGAGAATAGAGCCGTAGCCCTGATTGTATTCCTCCATTGTACGGATGTCTCGGTCTGTCTTTCCTTGCGGAAGATTGTCAAACAGAGGTGCATATTCTGTTAGTCTGAACTCGCTAACCTGCATCGATTTTATTGTTGCTGGTATACGGGGTTGATTCTCTCCGTACATATATTTAGCGAGTGTCTTGCGCAGTTGCCAGTATTTGGGCGTAATCTGTCCCGACTCACTGATAGGGGCATCGTAGTCGTATGACGTTACGTCCGGCGCGAATCCCGGCGAGTTAGCTCCCGCCCAATGTCCCCAGTTGGTTCCGCCGTGAGTCATATACAGGCTGAATGAGATGCCTTTCGACAGCATCTCGTCTATTCCCGCCACCATGTCGGCCGCCGGACGCGTCTCGTGGTTTGCTCCCCATTTGTCGAACCATCCGCTCCAGAATTCCGAACACATCAGTGGAGCGTTTGGGCGTACTTCGCGCAGCTTCTCAAACTGCTGGTCTATATTCGCGCCTGTACCGAAATTGACTGTCCAAACCAAATCGTCAAGTCCGTTATTCATAAAGTTTGATGCCCAGTCGCATTGAAACAGCGTTATTTTATCACCATAATACTTGCGCAAGATATCTCGTATGTTAGCGATGTATTCCTTGTTTATGCCATAAGAGCCATATTCATTTTCCACCTGAACCATGATAATCGGACCGCCGCGCTCTATCGTCAGGTCGCCAACTTGCTCTGCAACCTGCTCCTGAAACTTCTCTACGTGTTCAAGAAAGTATGGGTCGTTCTCGCGCAGACGTATGTCTTTCTTCTTAAGCAGCCACCACGGCAGACCTCCCATTTCCCATTCGGCGCAGACATACGGCCCCGGACGGAGAATTACCTTCATGTCGTTCTTCTTGCACAGCATGACAAATGCGCGCAGGTCGTTCTGTCCGTTAAAGTCAAACTTATCAGGCTGCGACTCGTGTACATTCCAAAAAACGTAGAGGCACACAGTGTTCATACCTAAAGCCTTGCAAAGTTTAATTCTGTTGTCCCAATACGGCTTTGGTATTCGGGGATAATGCAGTTCCGCAGCCTTTACTATAAACGGCTTACCGTCGAATTTGAAAGTTCCTTCGGTAGCTGTAAACGAATGTTGATAATTCTCTTTCTGAATATCCATAGCTTGCATTTCACACGGATAACCGCAGCAGAAGAGTCCTAATATTATTTCTGTCAGTAGTTTCTTCATGATGTTTTCTTCTTTATACATTATTGATAATGTGGGGGGCAGACGAGAGCAAATTTATGGAAAATTATTGAATTGTCGGCTATTTATACATAATTTTTTAACAGTCAAATGCGTTATTGCCTCTTTATATGCCTGCAATGTCCAAAAAGAATGAATGTTTTCAGGATTTCTGGGACGATGATAGCGATGAAGAATGTGTCGATAAGAATATTTGATAGATGATATTTCTTGATGTATTGATATAAAAACAGGCTGGAGATTAGATCTTTCTCCAGCCTGTTTTTATTATAATGATAAGTTCTATTCAGAATTAAGCCTCTTCCGACCAGTCTTCCTTAGACTTGCGGATGTAGCTCTGATAACGCTTCTTAGCCATATTCTCAGCCTCAGCGAAGAGTTCCTCTGCCTCATTTGGATAAGCCTTCTTTACTGAGAGGTAGCGAACCTCGCCCATGAGGAAGTCATGGAACTTGCTCCAATCCGGCTCCTTAGAGTCGAGAGAGAATGGGTTCTTGCCTTCTTCTGCGAGCTGTGGGTTGTAGCGCCACAAGTGCCAGTAACCGCACTCAACAGCCTTAGCCTCTTCAGCCTGGCTCTTACCCATACCACCCTTAGCCTTCAGACCGTGGTTGATACATGGAGCGTAAGCGATAACGAGTGATGGGCCCGGATAAGCCTCAGCCTCGCGGAATGCCTTCAAGCACTGTGCCTGGTCTGCGCCCATGGCAATCTGTGCAACATATACATATCCGTAGGTTGTTGCAATCATACCGAGATCCTTCTTGCGGATGCGCTTACCCTGGGCTGCGAACTGTGCGATGGCACCGAGCGGAGTAGCCTTAGAAGCCTGACCACCAGTGTTAGAGTAAACCTCGGTATCGATAACGAAGATGTTTACATCCTCACCAGATGCGATAACGTGGTCGAGACCGCCGTAACCGATATCGTAAGAAGCACCGTCACCACCGATAATCCACTGGCTACGCTTGATGAGATAGTGGTCGAGGGTCTTGAGTTCCTTGCAAATTTCGCAACCAGCCTCAGCACCTGCGGCAATCATTGGCTTCAGTTTAGCAGCCGCAGCCTTTGATGCCTCAGCATCGTCCTTAGCGGCTATCCATTCCTGAGCAGCCTCCTTGAATTCTGCCGGAGTGCTTTCGAGAGCGCAACCCTCGTTGAGCAACAGAACGATACGTTCCTTCATCTTCTTGTTTCCGAGTGCCATACCCATACCGAACTCGCAGAAGTCCTCGAACAAAGAGTTGTCGAATGCAGGACCCTGACCCTTTTCGTTGGTTGTATATGGAGTAGAAGGAATAGAAGCTGAGTAGATAGAAGAGCAACCTGTAGCGTTGGCAATCATCTGACGGTCGCCGAAGAGCTGAGAAATCAACTTAACGTAAGGAGTCTCTCCACAACCAGAACAAGCTCCAGAGAACTCGAACAACGGCTGAGCGAACTGAGAGTTCTTAACGTTTGCCTTGATGTCTACAAGGTCTTGCTTGCTCTTAACGTTCTTAACAAGGTATTCCCAATTTGCTGCTTCCTTCTTCATGTCCTCTGCATCTGGATTGAATGGAACCATAGTGAGAGCCTTGCCGCCCTTCTTCGGATTGCCCGGACAAACGTCAGCACAGTTGCCGCATCCGAGACAGTCGAGTACAGATGGCTTGATAACGAAATGCATACCCTTCATTGCTGCCGGAGCCTTCATCTCGAGGGTAACACCATCGAAGCCCTTCAGCTCTTCATCGGTGAGTACGAACGGACGGATTGCTGCGTGAGGACAAACGTAAGCACACTTGTTACACTGGATACAGTTCTCTGAGTTCCATGACGGAACGAATGCTTCAACACCACGCTTCTCGTATGCTGCTGTTCCATTCTGCCATGAACCGTCAACTGTGTCGTACTTAACGAAGTCAGAAACCTTAAGCAGGTCGCCTGCCTGTGCGTTGATAGGACGAACGAGTTCCTTGATGAATGCAGGAGCATCATCCTCTTCCTTCACGTCGTCTGCGAGGTTAGTCCAAGCCGGGTCGATAGTGAGCTGCTTGTATTCACCACCGCGGTCAACTGCTGCATAGTTCTTGTCGACAACGTCTTGACCCTTCTTACCATAAGACTTAACGATGAATTTCTTCATCTGCTCAACGGCGAGGTCTACAGGAATAACGCCTGTTATGCGGAAGAATGCGCTCTGGAGAATAGTGTTTGTACGGTTGCCAAGACCAATCTCCTGTGCAATCTTTGTTGCGTTGATATAGTAAACAGTGATATTGTTCTGTGCGAAGTAACGTTTTACCTTGTTCGGGATAAAGTTTGCGAGTTCCTCGCCATCGAAGATAGTATTCAAAAGGAATGTTCCGTTCTTCTGCAAACCGCGTGTAACGTCATACATATTGAGGTATGCCTGAACGTGGCAAGCAACAAAGTTTGGTGTGTTTACCAAGTATGTAGAACGGATTGGTGTGTCACCGAAGCGCAAGTGAGAGCAGGTGAAACCTCCTGACTTCTTAGAGTCGTATGAGAAGTAAGCCTGACAGTGCTTGTCGGTGTTATCACCGATAATCTTGACAGAGTTTTTGTTAGCACCAACAGTACCGTCAGCACCAAGTCCGTAGAACTTAGCCTCAAACATTCCCTCGCCGCCGAGTGCCATTTCTTCAACCTGTGGGAGTGATGTGAATGTAACATCATCAACGATACCCACAGTGAAGTGGTTCTTTGGCTCTGGTAATGCCAAGTTGTTGAACACTGCGATAATCTTGGCTGGAGTTGTGTCGCTTGAACCGAGACCATAGCGTCCGCCAACGATGAGTGGCTTGATGTCTGCATCATAGAATGCGCTCTTAACGTCGAGGTACAATGGCTCGCCTTCAGCTCCCGGCTCTTTTGTACGGTCGAGTACAGCGATACGCTTAACCGTTTTAGGTACAGCAGCGAGCAAGTGCTTAACTGAGAACGGACGATAGAGGTGAACAGAAATCATACCAACCTTCTCACCGTTCTTGTTGAGGTGGTCAATAGCTTCGCGTGCAGCTTCAGTAGCGGATCCCATGAGAATAATCATGCGCTCAGCATCCTCAGCTCCGTAGTAAGAGAAGAGGTGATACTCGCGACCTGTAATCTTGCTTATCTCGCCGAGGTATTCCTCAACAACCTCAGGCACCTTGTCATAGTATTCGTTGCAAGCCTCACGGTGTGTGAAGAAAGTCTCCGGGTTCTCTGCAGTACCGCGTGTCATAGGACGCTCAGGAGAGAGTGCGCGGTTGCGGAAGTTCTCAACTTCGTCCATTGGAACGAGCGGACGGATGTCTTCCATATCGAGCATCTCAATCTTGTGGTACTCGTGTGATGTGCGGAAACCATCGAAGAAGTTTACGAACGGAACGTGAGTCTTCAATGTAGCCAAGTGAGCAACGGCTGTCATGTCCATTACTTCCTGTACAGAACCCTCGCAAAGCATTGCGAAACCAGTCTGACGGCAAGCCATAACATCCTGGTGGTCGCCAAAGATACAGAGAGAATGTGAAGCCAATGTACGGGCAGATACGTCGAATACACATGGCAACAACTCACCCGCAATCTTATACATATTTGGTATCATCAGCAACAAACCCTGTGAAGCTGTGAATGTTGTTGTGAGAGCACCTGCCTGCAGCGAACCGTGAAGTGCACCGGCAGCGCCGCCCTCAGACTGCATTTCCTGAACGGAAACAGTCTGACCAAACAAGTTCTTGCGACCTTTGGCAGCCCATTCGTCAACGTGTTCCGCCATAGGCGAAGACGGAGTGATAGGATAAATAGCCGCTACCTCGCTAAACATATAGCTTATATGTGCAGCAGCCTCATTACCATCACAAGTGATAAACTTTTTTTCTTTAGCCATTTTAATTAAATATTTAATGTTAATGTATCTGGTTCTAAATGTTTTCTTTCGTTCTTTTGGATTCTTTGATTAATATAAGAAGCCGAACAGCCATAGAGGAATCTTATTATCCTTGCCTACTTCCGTATTGTAACGGGCATAAATGGTGTCGGAACTATATCTCACTTTCATGTTATCGGCATTGCAGATTCTGAATTTCAGCTTTTCGTCTGCAATGTAGTGGCCGGCTTTCCCACCTTCATTTATCTTGTGGTCTTTCCACATTGAGTTTACGAAGAATGTTTCCATTAAATTCTGTCGCTCCACCTGAATAGGGTAGATGGCATACATCAAGTTTGTATTGTGCATCATTACCTTTGCCGGTTTTTTCGGAAACTCCTGTCCTACCGGGTATATGATGTTTATCAGCCGGGCGTCGGCAAGATATTTAATATAGTTCATAACCGTAGCTCTGCTTGTTCCAATCTCTTGTGCGAGATGGCTTATGTTCGGAGCTTTAGGCCCCTCTACGGCAAGCATATAGAATAATTTCTTTATTCTCGTGAGATATTTCAGTTCTATTTGTTTTATTAGAAGAATATCAACTTCTGTCATCATGTTCATGGTCTTCAACAGATTCTCAGAGAAACTTCTGTGTTCGAGGAAGAACGGGTAGAAACCATGATGTATGTAATTCTGAAAATGCTTTATCGGACTTGCTTTTGGCAGAATCTTTTTTACAATGTGCTCATGATCTTGCAATATCTCGTCTAAAGTGTAAGGATGGAAATTGTTTCCCGTTTGCAGGTTTATGTATTCTCTGAACGAGAATCCACGCAGATTATAACTCTTTACAATGTTATTCAGTTCCGGGTTCTCGTCTTTCAGTCTCATCACGCTCGACCCCGTGAATACTATCTTAAGATTAGGATAATAATCGTAGCATTTCCTCAGTTCCTTGCTCCAATTCGGCTGCTTGAACACCTGGTCTATCAGTAGAATCTTGCCTCCATGCTTATAAAACTCACCTGCAAAATCTGCTATACCACGTCCCTGAAAATAGAAATTATTCATATTTATATAGAGACATTGCTTATCATTGGCGTCAAAGTTTTCTTTGGCGTATTGCAATAGGAACGTTGTTTTTCCTACGCCCCTTGTACCCTTTATGCCAATCATACGGTCGTTCCAGTCAATCTCATCCATAAGGGTGCGACGTACAGGAGCGTTTGTATGTTCTATAAGATAAGTGTGAGTCCGAAAGAAAGCATCCATTCTTACTTTTTTGTTTGTTTTATCAGAATGCAAAGATACTATAATTTCCGTAATTTGCAAACTCTGTGTTGCAAAAAGTGATTTTTTTTATGTATTTTTGCAAACGGTAAATTTATATGTAATATGAAACTGCACATCTTCAATCCCGAACACGACATAGCGTTAGCTTATAACAGTATTTTATTTACACCGCCTCATGCTGGTAGGGAGCTTCGTTCCGACCTCGGTTTTATTCCGGCATTATGGGCGGATGATGGTGATTTCGTGCTTGTTGACGATGTTGAGGCTGCTTTGGAGCGTGTCCGCCATATCAGAAGTTTGGCTCATGATGTCGTTTTTGTTTCTAAAAATGATATTCCTGCATTGGTTGCCGATGCTCCCGATACTCTTAAAATAGAACCTTGGGGATGGGATAAGGCCTTGTGCCATAATCTGCACCGCTATGGAATACCGTCGGAAATGCTTCCTGCAAATGAAATTCTTGATGCTATTCGCACTATGAGCGGACGAGGATGGGCAAACAAGTTGCGTTCTCAGATGGCTATATATAAAAAAGGTGTAATAGCCATACCGCGCGAACATACGTCAGTAGATGATTTCTTACAGTCATATTCGTCTTATTATCACCATCGTGCCGTCGTGAAATCTCCGTGGAGTAGCAGCGGGCGAGGCGTGAGATATTTCTCTGGGGAATTGAGGAAGCAAGAGCTTGGTTGGCTGAAAAATGTGATACTGCAACAAGGTTCTGTTGTAAGTGAGGTATATTATAATAAGGTGAAAGACTTCGCCGTAGAGTTTTATGCCCATGCTGATGGCTCTGTGGAATATGCGGGATTGTCGCTTTTCAAGACAATTAACGGTGCATATACCGGCAATGTTATAGCTTCGGAAACAGAAAAGTGGCAGATGCTGGGTGATGATAGAGTGGCAAATGTGTTGCGTGAGACGATAGATGAACTGATAGTGATACTTCAGCCATATATGAAAGGAGTCTATTGTGGTCCGTTTGGCATAGATATGATGCTGCTTCCCGAAAGAATCCTGCATCCCTGCGTAGAACTCAATCTGCGTAGGACAATGGGACACGTGGCTCTTGCTATCACTCCTGAAAAGTCTGAGCCTCAGCGCCTTATGCGAATAGATTATACCAATCGTTATCATCTGCGCGTGATGGACACGTTCGAGAATATAATAAACAATTCGCTTGTTCCGCATTTATGACCATAAACAGGTGCCGTAAAGATAATAAAACAACATATCTTGCGTTATAATAATGAGTTAGAACAGCTACTTAAAAGAAAAATCATAAGTATTTTGAAATAGATAATCGTATTGTAATAAACCAAAGTAATTAAAACAAATTATGAGAAAGTTAATCTTTTCGTTTTGTGCCTTATGCTCTGCAATGGCAGGAATGGCACAGTCAAATTACAAGTCAGAGGTGTGGAGTCCCGACAATGGTGACGGTACTTATACCAATCCAGTAATCAATGCCGACTATTCCGACCCGGATGTTGTGGCTGTCGGGGATGACTATTACCTCACGGCAAGTTCCTTCCAATGTATTCCCGGCTTGCCAATATTACATTCCAAAGACCTCGTCAACTGGAAAATAATAAATCATGCGGTGAAAGAACTCGAACCGAAAGCTGAATTCGACAAACCATCCCACGGTAACGGCATCTGGGCACCGAGCATCCGCTATCATAATGGTGAGTATTACATATATTGGGGAGACCCCGATTATGGCGTTATGATGGTTAAAGCCAAAGACCCGGCTGGTGAATGGAGCAAGCCTCTTTGTGTCATTCCCGGCAAAGGAATGATAGATACGACTCCGCTTTGGGATGATGACGGAAGATGTTATCTCGTGAACGGATGGGCAAACAGCCGTTCTCGTTTTGCGTCTGTCATTACTGTGCGTGAGTTGAATGCCGAGGGCACGGCGCCAATATCCAATCCTGTGGTAGTCTTCGATGGCAATGGCACGGAAAACCATACGTGTGAAGGGCCTAAATTCTACAAGCGCGACGGCTGGTATTGGATTATGTGTCCTGCCGGCGGAGTGCCTACCGGATTCCAGTTGGCTATGCGCTCAAAGAGTCCTTATGGCCCTTATGAGTCGAAAGTCGTTCTCGCTCAGGGCAAGACAAACGTCAACGGCCCTCATCAAGGCGCATGGATTCACACGACTCAGGGCGAAGACTGGTTTATTCATTTCCAAGATAAGGAAGAGTATGGCCGTGTGTGCCATCTTCAGCCGGTTACATGGAAGGACAATTGGCCTGTAATGGGCAAAGTTCCGGCAAAGGGATATTGCGGCGACCCTGTTCTGACATATCGCAAACCGAAGACCGCAGCTCCCGTGGCTGTTGTCAATCCTGCGGAAAGCGATGAGTTCAATGAACCTAAACTTGGCCTGCAATGGCAGTGGCACGCAAACTATGACCAAAAGTTCGGTATGCCGACAGCCTTTGGAACATACCGCATCTATACGCATAAGGTGAGTGAAAACTATGTGAATCTTTGGGAAGTACCAAACCTTCTCCTTCAGAAGACACCGGCTGATAAGTTCACTGTTACAACGAAGATACGTTTCACGTCAAAGGCCGAGAATCAGCTTGGCGGTCTTGTGATGATGGGGCTTGATTATAGTGCGCTTGTCGTGAAGCGGGTAGGGGATGAGTTCCAGCTCCAGCAGATTACCTGCAAGGCTGCCGACAAAGGAAAACCGGAACAGGTGAAGGTTCTCGCTACGCTCAAGCCGACAGAGAAAGACGCAATACCGTATCATCCGGGAATACACGAGGACATCTATCTGAGAATGAAGGTGGACAACACTAAGGTAACATTCTTCTACAGTAAGAATGGCAAGAAGTATGAGGCCGTAGGCGATGAGTTCAAGATGAAGCAGGGTAAATGGATTGGCGCGAAGGTTGGTTTCGTTGCTATCGAGCCTGCCGGTAAGACAGACCGCGGTTGGATAGACGCCGATTGGTTCCGTGTTACGAAGTAAGTAAAGCTTAACACTTCGCTTATATCATAAGTTTTGGAGTGTGTTTACAATGCGATGGGAAAACCATCGCATTTCTTTTGCATAAAATTTTCGCGTAAATTTCTTTCAAAAGTGCCACTTTCGGATGAAATTTACGCGAAATTTTTTATCTGTTTCTATCTCCTTTATTTCCAATAAGATACGAAACTAACTCCCAAAGAATCCGAAGCGGTGCAGTACTAAGCCTGAAATACTCCAGTACTAAAGCCAAAATACTCGAGTAATCAGGCCCGAATTACTCAAGTACTAAGCCCAAATTACTTCAGTACTAAAGCCGAATTACTCGAGTACTGTGAAAAACGAAAATAAAATAAGCAGCAATCGCACTATTTAAGGAAATATTGCGTTATAGCTATAATAAACGCTAATAATCGAAACTCTAAAAACAAATAATATGAATCTAAAAGTACGCTTGTCTTTAATGAACTTCCTTGAGTTCGCTGTCTGGGGTGCCTACCTCACGTGTATGGGCATCTATCTGAAGAATATCGGTATGGCCTCGGACATCGGATGGTTCTTTGCGATGCAAGGAATTGTGTCAATCTTCATGCCCGCCATTATCGGTATCATCGCCGACAGATGGATTCCTGCACAACGTATGCTCGGCATCTGCCATCTGATAGCCGGCACTTTCCTTATCGCCGCAGGCTATTATGGTATGACACACGGCACGGATTCGGAGTTCGGCATACTTTTCTCACTCTATTCCGTGAGCGTGGCGTTCTATATGCCGACGCTCGCGCTTACTAATTCTGTGGCATACAACGCGTTGACAAAGGCCGGCATGGATACCGTGAAAGACTTTCCGCCTATACGAGTGTTCGGCACCGTGGGCTTCATCGTTACTATGTGGCTTGTAGACATATTGGATTTTGAGGTTAACCAGAACCAGTTCTTCACCAGTGGTGTGGTCAGTCTGATATTGTTCCTTTACACTTTCTCTCTGCCTGAGTGTCCTGTAAATAAGTCTGGCGACCGCAAGGACTTTGTCGAGGCGTTCGGACTTCGTGCCTTCTCGCTGTTCAAGCAGAAGAAGATGGCTATATTCTTCATTTTCTCGATGCTGCTCGGCGTGAGCCTCCAGATAACCAATGGTTTCGCAACGCCCTATATCGAGAGCTTCAAAACTATGACAGAGTATCAGGGAACGTTCGGAGTGGAATATCCGGTGGTACTATATTCTATATCCCAGATAAGCGAGACGTGCTGCATCCTGCTTATTCCTTTCTTCATGAAACGCTACGGCATCAAGTCGGTGATGCTTATAGCAATGTCGGCATGGGTACTGCGTTTCGCCCTGCTCGGTACGGGTAATCCCGGCAGTGGAGTGTGGATGTTCGTGCTTTCAATGATTATCTACGGCGTGGCGTTCGACTTCTTCAATATCTCCGGTTCACTGTTTGTCGACAAATCCACAAGCCCCGACATCCGTTCGAGCGCGCAAGGATTGTTTATGCTTATGACAAACGGCGTGGGGGCGACACTCGGCTCACTCGGAGCGCAGGCCGTGGTAAACAAATTCACGCATGGTGAGGTGATAAACAATGTGTTCTACACCGTCGGTGACTGGACAAACTGCTGGATGATATTCGCGGGCTACGCTCTCGTTGTGACCGTCTGCTTCGCTATAATATTCCGTCCGGGAAAAGAAAACAAAGTGGTATGAACAAGACGAGAGTGATATTCCACAGCATAAAGAAGATAGTTGGAACAGAAGACCTGAGTCTGCTGATACTGACGGATATGGCAAACGAAAGGCAACTGACGGTTGTCTGCGATGCAGATATGGCCCGCCAGTTCGACCTGCGTCTCGCCAAGATACCGATAACGGGCATAATGCTGCCCGAGGCATTGTGGAATATGATGCGTATGCAGACGGGAAGCGAATATGAGTTGGTGATATACGACGTAGACAAAGGCCGGTATGAGGCGATGCTGGTTGAGCAACACAGCTTGCAATCTGTGAAACTGCGGGCGAGCGATGCCATCCTGATGTCATATATCAGTCGGATTCCGTTGTATATGGAGGAGAGTTTGTATATGCGTCAGAGTGTTCCGTTCGAGGAAGACCCGCATAAGCTGACGGTGCCAGTGAACGCGATTAGCACGGATATGCTAAAGAAAGCTCTCGACAAAGCAATAGATGAGGAGAACTATGAGCTTGCGTCGCATCTGAGGGACGAACTCCTTAGCAGGAACAAGGAAAATAATAAAAAGGAAGAAAGTGAAGGAATGTAGATATTTTTATGTGCCCGACGCTCCCAGTCAGTCGGAGTTGCCGATGGAAGAGTCTATGCACGCGCTGAGAGTGTTGAGACTGAAAAGCGGTGATGAGATGTTTCTCATGGATGGAAAGGGTGTGTTCTATCGTGCCGAAGTTACCATCGCGGCGACCAAACATTGTATGTATGAGATAAAAGAGGTGCTGCCACAGGAGAAAAACTGGGTGGGAAACATACACGTTGCCATTGCTCCCACGAAAGATATTGGGCGCATCGAGTGGTTTGCTGAGAAGGCTACGGAGATTGGTATCGACGAATACAGCTTCTTGTGCTGCCAGTTCTCGGAGCGCAGAGTCGTGAAAACGCCACGCATAGAGAAGATAGTTGTGTCGGCGGTGAAGCAGAGCCGCAAGCCCTGGATGCCGGTAATAAACGAGATGACGGCTTTCGAGAAATTCGTAAAGCAACCTCGCGAAGGTGGGAAATATATCTGCCACTGCTATAACGAGATTGCGAGGGGGGACTTTTTCGAGAGTGTCAGCCGTGAGACCGACAACAAGAATGTCACCGTCCTGGTAGGTCCGGAGGGCGATTTCTCGATAGACGAGGTGCGTATGGCCATGGAATATGGCTACAAGCCCGTATCTCTTGGCACAAGTCGGTTGCGCACAGAGACAGCCGGACTATATGCGGCGATGTTGTCGCATCTGACGAGAAGAAAGTAAGAATAACAGTATCAGCCTTATATATATAATAATGTGTAAAATCATTAAGCGTAGCTTATGCGTAAGAACAAGTTTAAGAGCATATCACTGCTGCTCATCACAATATTGACAGCGTGTCTGTCGTCATGCTCGGGCGACGAATATCTGAACGTGATACCGGCCGACAGCAAGGCGTTGGTAGCTATAGACGCGGCAAAAATCACGGAGCAGACAAGTGGAAAGAAAAACTCCGTACTTCTGAAGGCGATGTTTCATGTCTCTGACATATCGGATTGCGGCATCGACATCACGTCGAAAATCTACATCTTCGAGTCGGCCGATGGCAATGTCGGTATGGTTGCGAAAGTGAAAGACGAGGACAATCTGAACAAATGGCTCACCAAACTGGCTAAGTACGGAATGTGCAAGAAACCGCAGGAGCGCCGGGGCAACAGCTTCACGGTTGTGAAAGACTCATGGATTATCGGCTTCAGCGACAATGCGCTGCTTGCTATGGGACCGGTAATCAGTTCGGCTCAGCCGGAGATGATGCGCCTGATGATGAAGTATCTCGATGCGGACGAGGGCATTAAAGGCACTCCGATATTCGACAAGATAGACACATACAGTTCGTCGGTGGCTTTAGTGGCGCAGGCGGACGCATTGCCGGAGCAATTCGCCACGCCTCTGTTGCTGGGCGTACCCAAAGGCATCAGCCCGTCGCAGGTGATGTTTGCCGCCGAGATGAATGTCTCGAAGAGCAGTATAAGGATAGAAGGCGAGACGTTCTCTTTTGACGGGCAAGTCGACAAGGCTCTGAAAGAAGCCGGCAAGACATTCCGCCCGATAAGCGGTAAACTCACGAAACTGATGCTGGAAGACGCTGCCGTCAGTTTCGTGACTAACACAGACGGTACGAAATTCATAGATGTGCTACACGCGAACAAAGACTTATTGGCACTGCTCGCGGGCATAAACACGGCCATCGATATGGACAATATCATCCGGAGTATAGACGGCGATATGGCTATGTCACTAAAGAATTATGGCAGCGACCGTCCCAAGATGCAGATGATTGCGGAATTGGGCAATCGCGATTTCCTTAAAGACGTAGGTTATTGGAAGCAGTCGTGTCCTGCCGGAACACGCATTGAGGACGCAGGAAAGGATGCGTATCGCCTCATCGGACATGACATGAGTTTCAATTTCGGTGTAACGACTGGCAATATATTCTATGCCGGCAATGTCGATGATATGTCAGCAGCCGGCAATGCAGAAGGTCCGGACAGCCAACTCGCAGCAGCTTTTGATTCGGTAAAAGGCAAGCGTATGGGTATTATCATTCATATTCCATCATTATTCGGCGGCAGCAGCGAGGCTAAGATAGCCGGAGAAATGCTTAAACCGGTATTGGGAAACGCCGAGACAATAGTCTTCACACTCTAAGAAAACATTAAACAAAAAGCCCTTTGTATCTAATTAAAATGCAAAGGGCTTTTTGTTTACCATTTTTTTATTACCTTTGCAACCGTTTTAATATAAAAATAAGGTAAAGGAATGGGCAAGAAAGGATATTCGTTTAAGGCGGCGTTGTTCGATTTGGACGGTGTTGTCTTCGATACGGAGCCACAATATTCTGTTTTCTGGAGACAGGAAGGATTGCGCTATCATCCGGAAATCGAAGGCCTGGAGCTTAAGATAAAGGGTCAGACGCTTGTGCAGATTTTCGATAGGTTCTTCGCTGATATGAAAGATGAGCAGCCTAAGATTATGGAACGGCTCAACGAATATGAGCGTAACATGAAATATGAGTTTATAGATGGCTTCAATGAGTTCATTTCTGACCTGCGCAGTCATGGAGTTCACACCGCGGTCGTTACCAGCAGTAACCTTGATAAGATGTCGAACGTATATCGACAACATCCTGATTTTAAGCTGATTTTCGATGCAATTCTAACCTCTGAGGATTTTGCAGAAAGCAAACCATCGCCCGATTGTTATCTGAAAGGTGCGGCGCGTTTCGGCTTGCAGCCAAACGAATGCGTTGTCTTTGAAGACAGCTTCAACGGACTGAAAAGCGGGCGTACATCGGGAGCTTTCGTCGTAGGATTGTCAACAACTAATAAGGCTGATGAGATTGCTGCATTCGCCGACAGTGTCATAGCTGATTACCGTGGTGTTTCATACGATGATATTGTGCAGAAAATCAATCAATTATAGGATATTAAAAACATATATATATTATGTCAGGATATTTAGTAACAGACAAAAAGAAGATTACAACAACGAAGTTTGCTGCCATGAAGCGCGACGGAGAGAAAATCTCCATGCTCACGGCATACGATTATACAACTGCCGGCATTATCGACGCTGCCGGAGTAGACAGCATATTGATAGGCGACTCGGCATCAAACGTGATGGCCGGCAACGCCTACACACTGCCAATCACTCTCGATCAGATGATTTATCACGCCCGTTCGGTGGCTCGTGCCGTTAGTCGCGCCCTCGTCTTGGCTGATATGCCGTTCGGTTCTTATCAGATTTCGCGCGAGGATGCCATACGAAACGCTTGCCGGATGATGAAGGAGAGTGGGGTAGACGCACTGAAATTGGAAGGCGGCGTTGAGATTTTGGATACAGTAAAGGGTATCTTGGATGCCGGAATCCCGGTTTGCGCCCACTTAGGACTGACTCCGCAGAGCGTGAATAAGTTTGGTGGATACGGCATTAGAGCTAAGGATGAGGCTGAGGCAGAGAAACTTATGAATGATGCACGGCTTTTGGACGAAGCCGGATGTTTCGCTGTTGTGCTTGAGAAAGTTCCGGCAAAGCTCGCCGCAGAAGTTACGAAGAATGTCTCTATGGCGACCATCGGTATCGGAGCCGGCAACGGTACAGACGGTCAGGTACTCGTTTATGCCGACGCGTTGGGCATGACACAGGGCTTCAAGCCTAAGTTCCTGCGCCATTTCGCCAATGTGGGCGAGGTGATGACAAACGGAGTGGGCGACTATGTGCGTGCTGTTAAGGACTCCTCGTTCCCCAATTCTGACGAAAGCTATTAAAGGATGAACACTCAGAACACGCCCGTACACATCAGCCTGTGGCATAGAAGTTTTTGGGCCCTCGTCTTGGCTAATATGTTTCTTTCGATGTCGGTAACGGCATTGATACCCATTTTGCCTTTGTGGATGATGCAGACGCTGCATTCTTCTGCCCTTGAAGCCGGTGTCGCGATGTTTGCTTGTTGTGTGGGAATGTTTTCGCTTGGCGGTTTTTGTTCATATTTAGTTCAGCGTTTCCGCCGTAATCATGTGTGCTTGTATTCAGTTCTCTGTATGATAATCTGTATTGGACTGTTGTATTTCTCCACGCATTATATGGAAAATATTCCGATATGGATTGTTTGGGTGATTCGGCTGTTGACCGGTGCTGCGTTTGGGTTGTCTCAAATGGTGCTTTCCAGTACACTTATTATTGATAAGACGGAATCGTTTCAACGCACCGAAGCCAATCATGTGGCTGCTTGGTTCAGGCGTTTTGCCTTGTCGTTAGGGCCGACAACCGCTATCCCTGTTTATATCCACTATGGATTCGATATTGTCCTCGCTTTGTTGGCGGCTTATGCTTTCTTCGCGATGGTGCTTATCCGTAGCGTGCGTTTCCCTTTCAAGACTCCTGATGAAAGCGTACACGTGTATTCGCTCGACCGCTTCTTTCTGCCGCAGAGTAAGTGGCTGTTTATCAATATGTTGCTCATAACCTCTATATTAGGACTTTTACTCTCTGCCGTTGCCGATGCGTGGTTTTACGGAATAATGATGATAGGATTCTTCCTTGCCATTATTGCTGAGAAGTTTATGTTCGCTGATGCAGATATAAAGAGCGAGGTTGTAGTGGGATTAATACTCATCGGTGCCGCTTCGCTGCTTATGCTCACCCGTGATTTGCCGATAGTGCATCGCATAGTACCCGTATTTGTGGGATTAGGCTTTGGCATTATCGGTTCGCGTTTCATGCTTTTCTTCATTAAATTGTCGCATCATTGCCAGCGTGGCACGTCGCAAAGCAGCTTCTTCCTTACGTGGGAACTGGGTATCGGCATTGGTTTGTTGGTTGGCTATGGTCTGTTTTATGGAAACGTTGCGGCATTGCTCAAGACCATTCTTATGCTTACCGTTGTGAGTTTGTTGCTCCATGTCTTCGTTACCCATCCGTGGTATATGGTAAATAAGAACAGGTAAGCAGGGGGCATATATTATCAAATTGCGCACATATATAAATAATAGGTATATGGATATATTGATAGCGAATGCCGCAAAATATGAAACGGCGGACTTCCTGCCTGCCGACCCTTCGTGGTTCATGCACCAGGTGGAAGGGAAACGCAATCAGGAAACCTTTGCTTTCATTGCTTCCGCACTGAGTTATGGCAGTCGTAAACAGTTCTTTCCAAAAATTCAGTATGTGTTGGACTGCTCCGCAGGCAATGTATATGAGTGGGTCAGGAGCGGAGAATATGCCCATGATATTCCCGATGTTGCGGAATGTTACTACCGTCTTTATACCAAGCATGATATGAATGTGTTTCTTTCTCGTTTGAAAGAACTTCTTTGCGAATTCGGTTCTTTGGAGGATTTCGCACGACAGTCGGTTGTTGATGGTGATGCTTTTAGTCTTGTTGAGGCCATAACGGCATATTTCCGGGTTGTGGCAACACCTGTTATTCCGAAAAATGCGACGTCTTCGTGCAAGCGTGTGTGTATGTTCTTGCGCTGGATGGTGCGCGATGGCTCGCCAGTAGACCTCGGTTTGTGGAGCGATTTTGTAGATAAGCGCACTCTGATAATGCCGATGGACACCCATGTCGTGCAGGAGGCTTGCGCCTTAGGATTGCTTTCGGGCAAGAGCGCGTCGATGAATGCTGCCCGAAAACTTACCCGTGTCATGGCAGGAATATTCCCTGACGACCCTTTGAAAGGAGATTTTGCTTTGTTTGGGTACGGAGTAGATGCGGATAAAACAAAAAGGACACCTACCAAATAACTGATAAGTGTCCTTCAAAATCTATTTTACTAACTAAGTAAGAATCTTATCCGAGAATAAGACTCTTATGCTTTTATCCCTTACAAGATAGTCTTTACGGCCTCGAGCATACCCTTCTCCTGAATGAGGTCGAGGTCTTTCTTGACGAGTTCTGCCAGTCCTGCAACGCTGTGGAGGTCTTCGCCCCAGATTGAAGTGGCTGCGAGCACACCGTCGGTGACCTTCTGTGTGTCGCCCGTTGCCCACAAGTCTTTCAGCAAGTCCATGATTTCCTGAGCGTCGTTCGGAACAATCTCTGTGCCATCCTCGCGCTTGCCGCCCTTGTAGTAGGTGATGATTGCTGCAAGACCGAATACCAATCCCTGTGGCAGTTCGCCTTTGCGCTCCAAGTAAGTCTTCACTCCTGGCAGGTCGCGTGCGCAGAATTTCGGGAAAGAGTTGAGCATGATGCTCGTTACCTGATGGTCTACGTATGGGTTGTTGAAGCGCTCCAATACATCCTCGGCAAACTTCTTCAGCTCGTCCATAGGCAGGTTAAGGGTCTGCATAAGCTCATCGAACTGCACTTTGTGGATGTATTTGCCGATTACCTCATGGTTGCAAGCGTCTCTTACGATGTTCACGCCACTGAGGAATGCCACTGGTGAGAGTACGGTGTGCGGACCATTGAGCAGTGTAACCTTGCGCTCGTGGTAAGGTTTCTCGCTCTCTGCGATGAGCACATGAAGGCCAGCCTTCTCTGCCGGGAACTCCTCGCGCAGCTCCTCGATAGACATATTCTCCGGTTTCTCGATTACCCAAAGGTGGAAAATTTCAGCCTGAACAACGAGGTTGTCCTTATATCCAATCTTCTGCTGTATGTCGGCGATTTCCTTGCGTGGGAATCCCGGAACGATACGGTCTACCAATGTAGCGCATACATAGCAGTAGTTTGTGAACCAGTCTTTGAAAGCCTGATAGTTGCCGCCGAAGTCTTCCTTCCACAATTCGATGTATTTGTAGATGCACTCTTTCAGATGATGACCGTTGAGGAATATCAATTCGCACGGCATGATGATGAGACCCTTTGTCGGGTCGCCGTTGAATGTCTCGAAACGGTGGTAGAGAAGCTGCACGAGCTTGCCCGGATAAGATGATGCCGGAGCATCGCTGAACTTGCAACTGTCGTCGAATGCGATTCCTGCCTCGGTGGTATTGGATATTACGAAACGAATCTCAGGCTGTTCTGCCAATGCCATGAAAGCAGCGTTCTGGCTGTATGGGTTGAGGGCGCGGCTGATAACATCGATGCGCTCCAATGAGTTAACGGCCTCACCGTTCTGTCTTCCCTGAAGATTGACATGATAGAGGCAGTCCTGTCCATTGAGCCAGTCCACCATACCGCGGTCTATCGGCTGGACAACGACAACGCTTCCGTTGAAGTTTGTCTTTTGATCCATATTCCAGATAATCCAATCTACAAACGCGCGGAGAAAGTTTCCTTCACCGAACTGAATGATTCTTTCGGGCATTACGCTTTTAGGCGCAGTACCTTTGTTCAAAGATTTTAATTGTGCCATGATTCTTTTGTTTTATGATTTGTTTTTATTGTTTGTTCTTCCTGCTGCATTCTACGTGCGGATTTTTGCCCGCTTGCGGAGTGTACGGTTTTTCAGAGTTTTTGTCTGTGCGCCTCCCGGCATTGCGGTCAGGCTTTTGCAAAGTTAGTAATAAAAATGAAAAGAAAGCCTAACTATTATTTTTTTTTCAGAAAAAAACACGTAAACCTTTACATAAAGCCTTCTTTCGGTTGTCTTTCCTGGTAGGTTTTGTTATTCGTGATGGTATGGCTCTCCCTTTATGATGGTGCAGGCTCTGTAAATTTGCTCTGTAAATATGAGTCTCACCATTTGGTGGGAGAATGTCATTTTGGATAGCGAAATCTTCTCGTTCGCACGTTCGTACACATCATTTGAGAACCCGTAAGGTCCTCCTATTACGAATATCAGCCTGCGGGCGGTATTCTGTTTCTTCTGAATCCAGTCTGCAAATTCGATGCTTCTGAACTCCTTGCCGTGCTCATCGAGCAGCACAACTGTGTCGGTTGGCTGTATTTGTTTCAGAATCAGTTCACCCTCGCGTTCTTTCTGTTGGCTTTCGCTCAAGTTTTTTGTATTCTTCAGCTCCGGAATCGTGGTTATCGAAAACGGCATATAGTGCCCAATCCGTTCCACATAGTCGTTTATTCCTGCGTTAAAATGTTTGTTGACGGTCTTGCCAACGAGTATAAGCTCGGTCTTCATAACTTACTTTTCCTCCTTCTTATAATCCGTTTTGCGTTTCGGATTCATCGGGAACCAGCCTTTCTCTACTCGTTTCTTTTGGTCGAACAGTTCGCCGATGGCCCATAATGCCGATGCACCGAACACCCCGAGTGATGCCGAAATGAGAATGTCGGCCGTGTATATGGCAAGGCAGATGGCACAGATGCCGACAAGAAGAAACATCCACCACGGTTTTGTTCCGAAATAATATTCAGTTTTTATCACTATTGGATGAAAGAGTCCTATTATTAAAAATGTTATTGCGGCAATGATTATGCCGGTGAAGTGCATTTCCATTATGTCTATACCTTATTTATTATGTATTCTGTTTTCGCCAGTTCTATTAATTAATGAGGCTATAATAGCCACTGCAAATTTACGAAATCTTTTCATAAAAGCAAAACAAACGGCCCGTTTCCTTACCTCTATGGCAACTCATTTGTTACTGTCAAAAATCTTTACAACTATACCCTCTAAAACTCGCGAATTTGTAGTCGAAATCTTCCGTGCGCTCAAAAACGCAAAAATACGGCTTCTTAGCCGATTTTAAGATAAAGCTCTGATTCTCAAACGCTTACCTCGTTTTCTTGCAAAAATAGCCATTTTATAAAGTGTTTTAGACCTCATTATTTTGCAACGGAGGCTCCGTTAGGCTCCAACGGAGCCACTTTTGGGCTTCAACAGGGCCTCCGTTGCACTCCAAAACGGCCTAAAACGGACTCTAAAAGTGCCACTTTTGAAAGCTAATAAACGTTAAATAGGGCAAAAGTAGCGTTTTTTGATGTTTTCGAGAACATTAATTTTTGAAGAAAAACGGCTCTGATTTTTTCTAATGGAGGCCGTTTTGGAATTTTGAATTACGAATTTTGAGTTTGGAATTGGGATTTTTGAGGCCGGAAAACTACTCCAAAAGAGTAACGAGACCTATATTTAACACTCGTTCACACGAAAGAACCAACTTCTCAGATGGGTGATTTTTGACAATTTTTCTTTACAAAATAGCACTCCAGATCAAACTTTTTGTGAAGCATTATACAGATGTTGTTGCCGGGAAAGGAAAAACTAAGACTATAATACTTGGAATCTTAAACGATTGTTATATGCAAACTAATTTCGATTCTGCCTTCCTCTGTACTTCTTTTTTTAAGTTTTTTTCGTTTGTTCCGCCATTTTTGTGTAACTTTGCACAATTATAAGGAAATATGTGAGAATATGAAACCAACAGCTATAATGCTCCTGCATTGTCAGGATAAGCCGGGTATAATCTCGGAAATTACGAAATTTATCACGGATAACAACGGAAATATCGTCTATCTTGACCAATATGTAGACCATGAAGACGGTATGTTCTTCATGCGAATTGAATGGGAACTCGATAATTTCCTCATTCCGCGCGACAAGATAAAAGAGTATGTTGAGACTTTATATTCAAAGCGTTACGACATGACTTTCAATCTTTATTTCAATGACGAACGCCCACGTATGGCGATATTCGTAAGTAAGATGAGTCATTGCTTGTATGATTTGCTGGCGCGTTATAAGGCGGGAGAGTGGAATGTGGATATTCCGTGTATTGTGAGCAACCATGAAGACCTGCGCTATGTGGCTGAGCAGTTTGATATACCTTACTATGTGTGGTCGATAAAGAAAGACCATTCAAACAAGGCCGAGGTGGAAAAGGCGGAGATGGAGCTTCTGAAAGAGAACAACATCACGTTTATAGTGCTTGCGCGGTATATGCAAATCATTTCTGATGAGATGATTGCCGAATATCCCCACCACATTATTAATATCCATCACTCGTTCCTTCCGGCTTTCATTGGCGCGAAACCGTATCATCAGGCATGGGAGCGCGGCGTGAAAATAATCGGAGCGACAAGCCATTATGTTACGGCAGAACTCGATGCCGGTCCGATTATAGACCAGGATGTGGCTCGCATAACCCATAAGGATACGCCTGAGAGTCTGGTGTTGAAAGGTAAGGATTTGGAGAAAATCGTGCTTTCCCGCGCCGTGACAAAGCATATCGAGAGAAAGATACTTACGTATCATAATAAAACAATCATATTCTCGTAAATGGCGTGATGCTCAGAGGAAATGATAGAAAACGTTTCCTTATGTCATCGAATATAGAATAAAATGAACGTAGCGATAGTAAAATATAATGCCGGCAATATCTATTCGGTTGTGAATGCGCTGAAGCGATTGGGCGTGAATCCTCTTCTTACGGACTCTAAGGAGGAGCTTTGCAGTGCCGACCGTGTGCTTTTTCCTGGTCAGGGAGAGGCGGGCAACTGTATGAAATACCTGAAAGAGAGAGGGTTGGACTCTGTTATCCGCGACCTCCGTCAGCCCGTTCTTGGCATTTGCGTAGGCCAGCAGTTGCTGTGCCGCCATTCAGAAGAGGGCGATACAGATTGCATAGGCGTTTTCGATGTGGATGTTAAGAAATTCAAACCCACTTGCCATGCCGAGAAAGTGCCGGCTATGGGGTGGAACCGACTCAGTAATCTGAAGTCGGGTTTGTTCTCCGGCTTCACCGATAATGAGTATGTCTATTTCGTTCACAGCTATTATGTGCCACTATGCGAGTGGACCTCGGCTACGGCAGACTATATCCTGCCATACTCGGCAGCCCTTCATAAGGATAATTTCTATGCGACCCAGTTCCATCCCGAGAAAAGCGGAGGCGTGGGAGAGAGAATATTAAAAAACTTTCTTGACTTGTAAGACAGATGAAAATAGAGCTTATACCGGCAATCGACATAATAGACGGCAAGTGCGTGAGACTGACAAAAGGCGACTATGCCTGTAAGACAATCTATAACGACAATCCCGTAGAGGTGGCGAAAGAGTTTGAGACGATGGGCTTCAAACGGCTACACGTGGTTGACCTTGACGGTGCGAAGTCGAGACATATCGTAAATGACGGAGTGTTGCGTGATATGGCATCTGCAACAAATCTTGTTATCGACTTTGGCGGAGGCATAAAAACCGATGAAGACATAGACAAGGCTTTTGCTGCCGGCGCGTCGATGGTGACGGTGGGAAGTATAGCTGTTACACATCCCGGCCTCTTTATGGCTTGGATGGACAAATATGGCGCAGATAAAATGATACTTGGTGCGGACGTTCGCAACGGTAAAGTGTCGATAAACGGATGGAAAGAAGATTCGGAAGAAGACCTTCTGCCGTTTCTTAAGAAATACATCGACAATGGCGTGAAGACGGTTTTATGCACGGAAATAAGTAAGGACGGAACCCTTGCCGGACCCGCTACAGAACTGTATAAGACCATTATGGCAGCTTATCCCGATTTGCATCTCATTGCGAGCGGCGGAGTGTCATCGACGGAAGATATAATCTCGCTTGATTGCGAAGGCATTCCGGCGGTGGTTTTCGGTAAGGCGTTTTATGAAGGAAAAATAGATGTGGCGCGACTTGGCGTCCGTTGATGCTCTGATTCGGTCGGTTTTTCAACGCTTCGATATTGAGAGTGTCGCACAGAAAAGAATATATAATGAATAAAGGACTCGCAAAAAGAATAGTTCCATGTCTTGATGTTAAAGACGGAGAGACGGTAAAAGGCACGAACTTCGTAAACCTTCGGAGTGCCGGAGACCCTGTGGAATTGGGCAAGGCATATAGTGATGCCGGTGCCGATGAGCTTGTGTTTCTCGACATAACAGCCAGTTTCGAGGGGCGCAAGACCTTTACCGATATGGTGGAGCGTGTGGCTCGCGAGATAAATATACCGTTCACGGTAGGTGGAGGCATAAACGAATTGAAAGACGTGGAGCGTCTCTTGTATGCCGGAGCCGACAAAGTGAGTATAAACTCGGCCGCATTGCGCAATCCGAATCTTATAAATGAGATAACAAGTCATTTCGGCTCGCAGGTCTGTGTGTGCGCCATTGATGCCCGATTGGACGATGATGGCTGGTACTGCTACATGAAAGGCGGTCGCGAACGCACAGAGAAAGGCTTGTTCGATTGGGCACGTGAAGTTGCAGACCGCGGCGCGGGCGAGATACTTTTTACGAGTATGAATCACGACGGAGTGAAACAGGGCTTCGCAAACGATGCTCTTGCGGAACTTGCCGATGAACTTTCGATACCGATAATAGCCAGTGGCGGAGCCGGAACAATGGAGCATTTCCGCGATGTTTTCGTGAAAGGAAAGGCCGATGCGGCCCTTGCTGCCAGTGTGTTCCATTTCGGAGAGATTGCCATACCGGCTCTTAAAGACTATCTGAAAGCGGAAGGCGTGAACGTGAGAAGTGTATAATAAGAGGAAATAAACAAGAATTATGGAAATAGATTTTGATAAAATGAACGGCCTTGTTCCCGCCATCGTGCAGGATGCGGTTACAAAAAACGTCCTTATGCTGGGCTTTATGAACAAGGAGGCGTATGATAAAACGGTTGAGACAAAGAAGGTAACTTTCTGGAGCAGAAGCAGAAACACTCTTTGGACAAAAGGCGAGACATCGGGAAACTATCTAAATCTTGTAAGCATAGAGAACGATTGCGACAAGGATACATTGCTCGTGAAGGTGCATCCGGACGGTCCTACTTGCCATACCGGTACCGATACTTGCTGGGGAGAGGATAACACGGCCAATCCGTTACTCTTCCTTACCGAACTTCAGGACTTCATAGAGAAGCGTCATGAGGAGATGCCTGAAGGCTCATATACGACGAGCCTGTTTAAGGATGGCCTGAACCGAATGGCTCAGAAAGTGGGCGAGGAGGCTCTTGAGGCTGTTATCGAGGCTGTGAACGGTACAGACGAACGTCTTATTTATGAGGCTTCGGATATGTTCTATCATCTTATCGTACTGCTTACGAGCAAAGGATTGCGCATAGAGGATGTAGCAAAAGAACTCATGGTGCGCCACAATCCGGGTTGGCAAAAGCATTGATATTGTGGATATACAGGATATTCTTTAGCAGAAGTATATTAAATTATAAATCGTTATGCTGATAGATTATAAGAACGTAAACGTGTATCAGGAAGATAAATGCATCCTTACGGGTGTTGATTTCCATGTAGACGAGGGTGAGTTCGTATATATAATAGGTAAGGTCGGCTCGGGAAAGAGCTCTCTATTGAAGACCTTTTATTGCGAGCTTGACATAGATAAGGAGGATGCTGATAAGGCTGAGGTTTTGGGATATAGCCTTTTGCCATTGAAGAGAAGCAAGATTCCTGCATTGCGCAAGCAACTTGGAATAATATTTCAGGACTTTCAGCTCTTACACGATAGGACGGTGCTGAAGAATTTGCAGTTTGTGCTGCACGCCACCGGCTGGAAAAACAAGCAGGAAGTTAATGCTCGCATTGACGAAGTGCTTGAGCAGGTGGGCATGATGGATAAGAAAGATAAGATGCCTCACGAGCTGTCCGGAGGTGAGCAGCAACGTATTGCCATAGCGCGTGCATTACTCAACAAACCGAAGATAATCATCGCAGACGAGCCGACGGGTAATCTTGACCCCGAAACGGCCAATTATATAGTATGTCTTTTGCGTGATATTTGCCATACAGGTACGGCTGTGATAATGACAACCCACAATGTGCAGTTGCTTGATAAGTATCAGGGCGTAGTGTATAAATGTAAGGACGGACACATATATGATGTTACAGGGGAGTATCAGAATGCTAAAGAGTTTGAAGACTGATAGCTTTCTCCGCCTGACATATATTAAAATATAACGGAAAATATAGGAATAAAAAGGATAAAGATTATGAAAGTAATGAAATTCGGAGGTACTTCTGTCGGCTCACCGGAGCGCATGAAGAATGTATCCTCATTGATTACAAAGTCGGGAGAACCGACATTCGTAGTGCTTTCTGCAATGAGTGGCACGACAAATTCGCTTGTTGAAATCTCAAATTACCTCTACCGAAAGAACCCGGAGGGCGCAAATGAGGTAATCAATGCCTTAGAGAAGAAATATCTTGCTCATGTCGAGGAGCTTTATTCTACGGAAGAATACAAAGAGAAAACCCGTCAGTTCCTACGTGAAGAGTTTAGTTATCTGCGCACGTTCACAAAAGACTTGTTTACGAGCTTTGAGGAAAAAAGCGTTGTCGCACAAGGAGAGATTATCAGTACCAATATGGTTGTGAATTATTTGCAGGAGTGTGGCATTAAGGCCGTTCTTCTTTCTGCATTGGATTTCATGCGTACTGACAAAAACTCAGAGCCGGATCCACAATATATTAAGGAGAAACTTAACAATGTGATGGCCGATAATGAAGGTTATCAGATATATATTACGCAGGGATTCATCTGTCGTAATGCATACGGAGAGATTGATAACTTGCAGCGTGGAGGTTCTGATTATACCGCTTCTCTTATCGGTGCTGCCATTAATGCTGAGGAGATTCAAATCTGGACAGATATAGACGGAATGCACAATAACGACCCGCGTGTCGTAGAAAAAACCGAGGCCGTGCGTCAGTTGAACTTTGAGGAGGCTGCCGAGCTTGCATATTTTGGAGCGAAGATTCTTCATCCTACGTGTGTTCAACCAGCTAAATATGCCGGCATACCGGTGCGCTTGAAGAATACAATGGACCCAGACGCAGACGGAACGATTATCGATAACGTGATTGTCCGTGGCAAGATCAAGGCTGTTGCGGCTAAAGATAACATTACGGCGATAAAGATTAAGTCGAGCCGTATGCTTCTTGCTACCGGTTTCTTGCGCAAGGTGTTCGAGATATTCGAGAGCTATCAGACTCCTATTGATATGATTGCGACATCCGAAGTGGGTGTTTCGATGAGTATTGATAATGACTCTCACCTTAACGAAATCGTTGATGAGTTGAAAAAGTACGGTACCGTAACTGTCGATGCTAATATGTGTATCGTCTGCGTAGTTGGCGACCTTGATTGGAGCAACCTCGGTTTTGAGACTCTTGCAACGGATGCAATGAAGAATATTCCGGTGAGAATGATTAGTTACGGAGGCAGCAACTACAACATCTCTTTCCTTATTAAGGAGAGCGACAAGAAGCAGGCTCTTCAGAATTTGAGCAATGTATTGTTCAAATAATAGGTGAGATAAAGGAATATAATGACAATATAAAAGAGTAGGGTGGTGGTGGCAATTCTTGTGAAGTTGCGCTGTAAACTCTACTCTTAATACACATAATACAAACAATACAAACATGAAAGGTATATTCCCGATAGACAAATTCGAGCAAGTCGAGACACCGTTCTATTATTACGATACTGATTTGCTTAGGGAAACTTTGAGAGAAATAAATAGAGAAGCGGGCAAGCATGAAGGCTTTGTTGTGCATTATGCCGTAAAAGCTAATGCCAATCCCAAGATTCTTAATATTATTTGTCAGGCCGGACTTGGGGCCGATTGTGTGAGTGGAGGGGAAATCCGCAGGTGTATAGAGACCGGTTTTTCGCCTTCCAAGATAGTATATGCGGGAGTAGGCAAAAGCGATTGGGAGATTAACTTGGGTTTGGATAAGAATATCTTCTGCTTTAATGTAGAGAGTGTGCCTGAGCTGGAGGTTATAAATGAGCTTGCTGCGGCAAAGAATAAAGTCGCAAATGTTTGTTTCCGAATTAATCCTGACGTGGGAGCGCATACACACGCCAAGATAACTACGGGACTTGCAGAGAACAAATTCGGCATAGCTATGCGTGATATGGAGGACATCATCAATAGGGCAGCCTCTCTGAAGAATGTGAAATATATAGGTTTGCATTTCCATATCGGTTCTCAGATTCTTGAGATGAATGACTTTATAGCCCTCTGTAACCGCATTAATGAAATACAGGAACTCTTTGATAATCACCACATTAAGATTGAGAATATAAATGTTGGTGGTGGTCTTGGCATTGATTATGCGCATCCTAACCGTGTTCCTGTTCCCGATTTTAAGTCTTACTTTGATGCATACGCAACTCATTTGAAGTTGCGTGAGGGGCAGAAGTTGCACTTTGAACTCGGCCGTTCTGTTGTCGGTCAGATGGGAACACTTATCACAAAGACCCTTTATGTGAAGCAAGGAGCCGCAAAACAGTTTGCCATTGTCGATGCCGGAATGACAGACCTTATTCGTCCGGCCTTGTATCAAGCATACCATAAGATTGAAAACATCTCAAGTGAAGAGGCTCCTGAAGCATACGATGTTGTTGGCCCAATATGTGAATCAAGCGATGTTTTTGCCAAGTCGGTGGATTTGAATAAGGTGAAGCGTGGCGATTTCCTTGCCATTCGCTCAGCCGGAGCATACGGAGAGATTATGGCGAGCCAATACAACTGCCGCACGCTGCCCCAGGGATATATAAAAGAGGATTTATAAGTAATGATACAGATAGACAACATAACGATAATTGCGGCTTCTCTGCTTGTGATTTTGGCTGTCGTAACACCTTTGGTCAATGTGTTTTTCCGCAAGCTGGATATTGCAGGGACTGCTGCAACGGATGTTGTAGAGGCCGATACAGCGACTTCGTTACCGCCCGTTAGTATTGTCATGATGGCACATGGCAATCCTGAAGAGTTAGAACGGAATCTGCCTTTGTATCTATCTTTGGACTATTCGCCGGGCTTTGAAGTCATTGTCGTTGCGTGGAAAGGCGACTTGGATACAGAGGATGTATTGAAGCGTTATGCCGACAATCCACATCTTTATACCACTTTCATACCCGCGTCTTCGCGCTATATGAGTCGCAAGAAGCTCGCTGTAACATTGGGTGTGAAAGCCGCAAAGAATGAATGGATTATCCTTACCGAACCAGAATGCGCTCCCCGTTCGGAGAAATGGCTGCAGATAATGGCGCGGAATTGTTCAGAAACCGTGGATATGGTGGTTGGCTATACCGCTTACGCCGAGACAACTCCGGGTTACAGGTGTTTCGAACGTCTGAATACCGAGCTTTATCTTATGCGTGAGACATTGCGGGGGCACGCCTATCGTACGGAAAGCAATAATCTGATGTTCCGCAAGAGTATGTTTCTCGGAGGCGATGGTTATCGTGGCAACCTGAAATATTTGCGTGGCGAATATGATTTTATGGTGAACAAATATGCGCGTAAAGATAATGTTGTGCTTGAACTGGATGCTGACGGCTGGACAATAGAGCAAGAACCGACAGACAAAGAGTGGCGCAACAAACACCTTTTTCATATAGAAAACCGCAAACATCTTTTGCGTTCCGCATCTTGTCGTGCACTTTATAATGTTGACCAGACGCTGATGCACGTTAATTATCTTCTTATTCTTATTGCTATTTCATGGTCCATACCAACCGGGCGATGGATTCTGACGGGCGTTGCCGTTGCTGCTTTGATATATACAATAGTGGCACGCACGGTGATTGCTGGTAAGAAGTTGCGCACTTTCGAGATAGAAATCTCCCCGATGCTGATAGTTCCGTATGAGATAAGTATGGTATGGCACCGTCTTGGTTATATGCTGAAATACATGAAAGCAGATAAAACCGATTTTATAAGTCATAAGATTTAATGAAAGTATTGCATTACATACCGGCCATAAAGGTTGACGACTTGGTTTCTGACTATGTGAAAACCTTGGCATCCTCGATGAAAAACATTGCGGAAGTGCATATTGTAACCTCAAAAGAGAATGTGGCAAAGACCTTGAAAACCATTAATCCCGACATCGTCCATATACATTCATGTTGGGATTATGCCACTACGAAGGTTATAAAGACGGTAGCCGACTGTGGCGTGGCTGTTGTCTTGTCGCCACATAACGGTCTGGAGCCTTACACAATGAAGAACGAGCAGCGTATTACGAAGCAGGTAAAGCAGGCTGCATACCAGTATCGTGCAGTGGCTAATGCTGATGCGTTGATAGCCACATCAACTTTTGAATACGACAGTCTTGTTGCTTTAGGCTGGAACAAGCACGTGGGCATGGTGCTTTCGCCTATTCTTAACAGAAATGTTACTGCGCCTCAAATGGCAGAAAGCGCATTTGCATACTATAACAAAATACTCGACACCCGTTATTTTCTTAGAATGGCATCCATAGAGAAAGAAGCTGTCTGCCATTTGCTGCATACGAGTAAGACGCGCAATAGCTTTTTCTCCCGTATCACCGAAGAACACCTGCAACAGATGCGCTCTTTAGGTTACGAGCAGTGGCGTAGGATACTTATGTATGCCGACGATGAGGGCGTGAGGCCGCTTATAGACACTGCGATAAGAACTTTGAGACTCAATATTCCACAAATTGACACTCAATCAATTGACCGATATAAGATTGGAAAAGATAAAGATACGGAACCACTTGAACGCACAAAACTGTTGGGTGGCAGCAGTTCTGTAGCGGACAAGCTTGCCGATGAGATATGCGAGGGTGAGGAATTGCTTAGAACAATCACGGTCATGGTGCTGAATATACGCTACCATTTACGGGCCAAAACACTGAGCATACGTCATATAGCGGACTGGTATGACGTGATTCGGTATGAAGATTATGATGAAGATCGGCTTGTAAAGGTGCTAAAGAGAGTCCGTGTTAAGAAGTTGGCAACCAGGCTCTTGCAGTTGGAGAAAGAGTATTTGTATCTCACCGAAGGCTTCTTGCCGTTACCACCACTTGATGACAACGGTACACAAGCAATAAGAAATATCTTGTTGCACTGACACCAAACCTATAATACTTGAATAACAACAAATCAAAAAATAAAGGAGAACTAACTTATGACTAAGCATTATGACTTTAGAAGCGATGAGAGATATTTGCGTTTGCTTTCCTTGTCATTCCCCAATGTGGCAGAGGCAAGTAAGGAAATCATCAATTTGCAGGCCATTCTAAACCTTCCGAAAGGCACAGAACACTTTCTTGCCGATATTCACGGTGAGCATGAGGCTTTTCGCCATATCTTGAAAAACGCATCGGGCAATATCCGCCGAAAGGTGGACGAACTCTTTGGCAATAGCATACGCGAAGTGGAAAAGCGCAATCTCTGCACTTTGATTTACTATCCGGAGCAAAAACTCGAATTAGTGAAGCAATCCGAGCCCGACATCAATGACTGGTATCAGACAGCAATCAATCAACTTGTGTGTGTATGCCGCGAAGTTTCAAGCAAATACACACGTTCTAAAGTACACAAGGCCTTGCCCCGTGATTTCAGTTATATCATTCAGGAGTTGCTTCATGAGCGCACGGAAGATAAGGACAAGACCGATTATGTGAGTGCCATCATAGATACCATAATCTCTACCGGACGTGCTGATGACTTCATAATAGCCATCTCAACGGTTATACAGCGGCTGATAATCGACCAGTTGCACATTCTCGGCGATGTGTATGACCGTGGTCCGGGCGCGCATATCATAATGGACACCCTCTGCGGATATAAAGATTGGGATATACAGTGGGGCAACCACGACATTCTGTGGATGGGTGCGAGTGCCGGAAACGACGCTTGTATCTGTAATGTCATAAGAATCGCGTTGCGGTATGCCAATATGCTGACTCTCGAAGAAGGCTATGGCATAAACCTGATGCACCTTGCGACGTTTGCAATGGATGTATACGCTGACGACCCGTGTACTGAGTTCTTGCCAAAAGTGCTGGGCGAAGACCAGTTGACCGAGAAGAACCGCATTCTGATAGCACGTATGCACAAAGCCATATCTGTATTGCAATTTAAGCTCGAAGCGCAAATCTTTCATCGTAACCCGTTATGGAATATGGAGAATAGGGATATGTTGGGTGCGATAGATTATACCGGTGGCACGTGCATGGTTGACGGGAAGAAATATAAGATGCAGTCATGTAATTTCCCGACCATAAATCCTGATAATCCCGATGAACTCAGTGCTGAGGAAAAACAGGTGATGTCTAAGCTGCGCCATTCGTTTCTTGTCAGTGAAAAGTTGCATAAACACGTGCGCGCCCTATTGCGTCACGGTTGTATGTATGCCGTCTACAACAGCAATTTGCTCTATCACGCATCCATTCCGCTTAATGCCGACGGCACGTTCAAGGAAGTCGAGATTTTCCCCGGCCGGAAATTTGGCGGAAAGGAACTCATGCACAATATCGGAATGCTCATTCGTAGTGCTTTCCAAAGCGATAGTTTGCCGGATGAGCGCCGTTATGCGATAGATTATTTCCTATATTTATGGTGCGGCAAGGACAGTCCGTTGTTTGATAAGTCTAAGATGGCAACCTTCGAGCGTTATTTCATAAGCGACAAGGAGACTCATCATGAGGAGAAAGGCAACTACTTCAAGTTGCGCAACGATGAAAATATTGCTGGCATGATATTGACCGCTTTTGGCGTGGATTCCCCCAACCGCCATATCATCAACGGTCATGTGCCGGTCCATGTAGTAAAAGGAGAGAGTCCGATACGTGCCAATGGCAAACTAATGGTCATAGATGGCGGCTTTGCAGAGCCGTATCACAAGGAGACAGGAATAGCCGGATATACACTTGTTTATCACAGTCGTGGTTTCCAACTTGTGCAACATGAGCCGTTTACGAGTGCTGTCGAAGCCATACAGAAAGGTACGGATATAAAAAGCACCACGCAGATTGTTGAGATGTCCCAGCGTCGTATGCGTGTTGCCGATACAGATAAGGGTGCGGAAATACGTGAGCAGATAGCCGGATTGCAGGCTTTGCTCCATGCTTACCGTCATGGAATAATCAAAGAAATCGACCGCAAAGGAGCTATAACAGACTAATAATTTTATTGAGGTACTGACTGAAGAGCGTTAAGGTACTGACTGAACTGCGTTAAGGTACTGACTGAAGAGCGTTGAGGTACTGACTAAACTGCGTTAAGGTACTGACTGAACAGTGTTAAGGTACTGACTGAATAGCGTTGAGGTACTGACTGAAGGACGTTAAGGTACTCACTTAAGGACGTTAAAGTACTCACTTAAGAGCATAGAAAAAGGTGCTGTGTCAAAATAGGCGCAGCCTCTTTTTTTTTATATGGTGTAAAACATA
>URER01000008.1 GCA_900547005.1 uncultured Prevotella sp. | reverse complement strand
CTCAAAGCACTAAAAAAGAGGCTGCGCCGTAAAAACTTAATTACGACACAGCCCCCTTGTCTTATGCTTTACTTTATGCCTTGAAAATAAAGTGCGTTAGAATATGGATACTTTAATTATCCAAATTCTTCAAATAGATTGTCATGAAAAATTTCATTCATCATCGAAAGGGGTATCAACTACGCTATTCTTGAGCTTTAAGATGCCTTTAATTGTATGTCTTTCGCCATTTTTCTCTATCGTTAATGAGTCTATGGAGATTTCTATTTCGGTCTTACCAATGGATAAAATCTTAATACTACCTTGTATAACATCCCCCCATGAATTATAAGGTATACCAAAAGAATCTCTATTTCCAAAATGTCTTACATCTATTTCGTCAGAATCGAAGACTTGACCAACTTTAAATTCAGAAACTCTGGATTGAGGAAACCACAACTCAATGCAACGTGCATCGTCATATCCAAACATACTGCTTTTAGAAACCCAAATAGTCCACCACATTCCGCGACCGTTAGTCTGCTCTATGAAGCTTAAAGTTCCATTTGAGCCATAGACTTCGGTATAATATGATTCACCATCAATGATTACCGTTCCAGACTCATTGCCAGAACCATCGCCCCCATCATCTTCGTCATCATCACTACTACAAGCTGTAAAACTCAATGCCACAACTGCCATTGCAAGCATCATAAATATTGAATATATCTTTTTCATAATTTGAAGTGTTAGGCTGTGCTCATTATAAATAATAAGCACAGTCATTATGTTGATTATTATAAAGTAAATGTTATTCCTGCACCGATTATAGCGGTATTAGCTCCACTAACAGTTTGGTATTTCAATTCTGCACCAATGCGGATTCTGTCTGATAGCTTGTACTGAATACCTCCACCGATATTGAAGCCAATGCTACTGTCTTTTAACTCATTGGAGACATCCATGTCATACGGATAATCTTCGATTTCTTCATTGTCAAACTCAATAATATTTTCTTGTTTCCAAGATGTATAGTTGATACCAACAAGAGGATAAACAGTTACTTTGTCTGACAAGTTAAAGAGATAATGCCCATTCACATTCACGTCAAACATCGAGAAACCGTCTGTTTTTAGATAATAATCGCCAACAGCTTCTAAGCGGATATTGTCAGTAACGTTGTACTGATATTTAGCTCCAAAACCTATATTTTGGGCATCTGTACCATATAATACATGTGCTCCAACTGCTTGCTCTCCTTTCTGTGCGAACGCGCCAACACTAACTAACGCAACGCACAAAGTCAAAAATAATTTTTTCATTGTCGTCTTTGTTTGTTTTTAAATAAATGTTTTGATTTTGTGTAAGTCCATAGCTGAGTGTAGACAATAAAAAACGTGGACTAATAACTTCGTCTACGTTTCGGAGGTATCGCCAAACACCATTGCACCATATACGAGTAAAAGCCCACGCCAAAGGCGTGAGCGTCTTCACTTTTACTCTTGGTGCTTCTTCTAAATTGGCGATTTTTCCGAAACAAGAATATAAGCTAACGCTTCTTTATCTTAATGTCTTTTGTTTGTTCTGTTACATAGGCTTAGTTCTATTATGTTTGACACTGCAAAGATAAAAATAATTCTCTAATTGACAATACTGTCATTGTTATTTTTTTCGCATCCTGCAACAAACTCTTTTCGATACCCCAAACGTCGTGATGGCAATCTCTGTCGACTTTTGTCCAGTCACGTCTGATGGTCGTAATATTAATACAATGACATAATCAAGCCCATAAACAATGGGCTTATGCCTGCTACAAGAATTGAGTCAGATATATAGGAAGCAAAACGGTATCTTTATCTTTCTTGAAATCCTTTGTATAAATCAAGTATTTGTCCCGAACGCGATGTGAGAATTTTTTCACGAACTCGTCGATTGACGGGTGCGTATTATATCCACCGGATTTTACTTCCAAAGGACAAATCTTGTTTTCTCTGCTGATTAGGAAATCAATTTCATAGCTGTGGTTAGACGTTTCAGATGGGAATGTATAATAATAAAGCTCATCCCCGATGGCTTTTAGCGTCTGTGCCACCATGTTCTCATATATATATCCGAGGTTGGCTTCAAGTTTATTGTTCAGTAGTTTTTTGTAAATCTCGTTGTCGATAGCTTTTTTATCCTTAAAGATATGGGTTATAAATAAGCCGGTATCATTCATATATAATTTGAATTTCTCCAGATTCTTTGTTAATTGCATTCCGATGTTTGGGTCATCACAATGGTATGCCACGTTTACCATCATGCTGGCTTTCATATCTTCGAGTATGGGAAGGATATTTCCTGCACGTTGGTTTTCTATTATCGATGACACCTTGAAACGGCTTCCACCATGTGAGAGTTGTGCGGCCACATTGCTAAACATCATAGAAGCCCTGCCTGAGGTGTCAATTTTACGCATATCAGCTTCGTATAATGCAAGTATTGTCCGCTTCATTTCGTCAACGTGGGCAAAATTATTGCTTTCCAAATACTCGTTTATAGCCTGAGGCATACCGCCAATCAGCATATAGAGGCGGTAGTCGCGTAGCATTTGTCGGCATACGGCATCCCCCAGAGGCTGCTTGTTTATAAAGCTATTTCGTAAAAGCGGAACAGATATGGTGTCGCCGAGAGCCCATCTGAACTCCTCATAATCCATCGGAAACATTTCGATGATAGTCTCCTCACTTGGTATGACAATCCGTTCTGTGTATTTGCGAATCCCTATTAGAGAGCCGGTTTCTATATAGTCATAACGGCCGTCTGCAACCAAATGCTTTATAGTCTGCCGTGCCAACGGTACAAGCTGCACTTCGTCGAATATAATGACAGAGTTGCGTTCATGTAGTTCTACCTTATAAATCATTTGCAACTGCAAGAACAGGAAGTTAAGGTCTGATATGTCATTGAAAAGTTCCTGTGTATGTTTGGACGCTTTCGAGAAATCAATCAGAATGTATGATTTATATTCTTTGCGCGCAAACTCTTCTGCAATCGTAGATTTGCCTACACGGCGAGCACCCTTAATCAATAAGGCTCTTTTCCCGTTGGCACTTTCTTTCCATGCCAACATCTGGTTGTATATCTTGCGCTTAAATGTCTTCATATTGCAAAATCCCCTATCTTATACGCCACAAAAATAGCAAAATCTATTGATACAACCAAATATATTTCTGCAAAATCCCCAATTTCAAATGACGTAATATCTGCAAAATCCCCAATTTTAAATGACGTAATATCTGCAAAATCCCCTATTTTGATTAAAGCTGGCAAAGCTATTTCTTTGTTTTGGGCGCAACAGGTTGATGGCCTACATTTTTGTATGGGGATGCTGAAGAATGGGGAACTGCGCCTGAAGGTTGAGGCCAGTGGCCGATTCTACGACTTCTATTACGCCGAGGGCGATGCCGACTGGCAACTGCTTGCAAAGGGTGTCGACGCGATAAACCTCAGTACGCGGCGCGCGAATGGCTTCATTGGAGCGGTGATAGGGCTATATGCCACATCCGGACGGCTGCAACCGGCTACCGTATTCGACTGATTGGCGTCGTTTCTTATGACTCAGGAAATTATCAAGGGCGAAGACAAAAGCAGTCTTCGCCCTTTTTTTGCCTTTATAATTATAGTTTTCCGCACTCTAATACCCATTGCTTTTCTTGTCCTTGATACTGTCAAAAATTTTTACAAATGCCTTCTGAAAACTCGCCGTATTTTCTTTGAAATCTTCTTCGCTTGCAAATATCGCAAAATACGGCATTTTAAGCTATTTGGGGTTAAAATGCTGATAATCAGTGGTTTATCTCGTTGTTTGGCGAAAATGGCCGTTTTAAGAGGCAAAATAGACCTCATTAGAATGCAACGGAGGCTCCGTTAGACGCTAACGGAGCCACTTTTGGACTTCAACGGAGCCTCCGTTGCACTCCAAAATGGCCTAAAACGGAATGCAAAAGTGCCACTTTTGAAAGCTAACAAACGTTAAATCGGGAGAAAACGGGATTTTTCGGCGTTTTGGCGGACGGCAAAATTCGATGAAAAACGAGGCGGATTTTTTCTAACGGAGGCACTTTTGGAATTTTGAGTTGGGAATTTTGAGTTTTGAGTTGGGATTTTTGAGGTCGAAAAATGGTTGGAAATTAGTAACGAGACCTATATTTAACTTCCGTTAACTCGCAAGAGTCAACTTTCCGAGAGGGTGATTTTTGACCAAAAATCTTTACAAAATAAAGCCCCGGCAAGCTCAGAAAACAGCTTTGCCGGGGCATGATATTTGTGATGTGAAATTAATTCGGATTTACATTTTTATTACCGTGTCATAACCTTCCATGTGCGTCCGTCCTGTCGGATAATCACAATGGCCTCGTCGCCGACGGATTCCAGTCGGCTGCCATTGATGGAGTAGACCTCATACGGGCGCGTAAAGTCGGGCCTGTCTGACTTCTCTACCGATGGAGTGGTGATGCCGGTAGACTTCTTTGTGCCTGTTATCGAGATGTTCTTTATCTCCCATGTGCAGGCGACTGAGCTTGTTGACGTGTATCGGAAGCCTATCTTTATCTTCTTTCCGGAGAACGCATTAAGTGGGATGTCGCCGGATTTGTTGAAGCTCCACGACGTGCCCGCAGGCCATGTGATGCCCGACAGCTTAGTGTTTACGCCCTCGCACGCAACCTCCACGGAGAGGATGTCGGCCGGACTCGATGGAGATGCAAAGTTTACGGCGTGAGTAAATGTGAGGTCTATGTCCGTATATTCCGTCAGGTCAAACTCCGGAGTGTAGAGAACGGCCTCGGCAGCATTGCATTGGCTATTTTTATATGCTGTGCCTTTCCATCCGTATTGAGAGTCTAACGTCCATATCGGGGCTATGCCCGCAGACACATTGATGTTGGAGATGGAGCAACTGCCTTCGCCCTGCGTGAAGTCCGTGCAGTAGATGTCATGCTCCGTCGGCGTTGTCGTACCGTTGTTGTAGTCGGTCGACTTTACAGTCTTGCTGACGTCGAAGGCATAATCGATGCTGTCGCCCCAAATATATTCCATCAGATTGGGGAAATCTACGAACGGGTTGCGGTTGCCTTGTATCTTCGCCACCGCATCGTTGCGTTTTATCTCTATCTCGTCGGGCTTGTCGGCCTTAGCCCATTTTATATATAAGGTGTAGGCCCACGGTTTAAGAGTGGGGTAGTTGCCCTGCTGTAATATATTCGCATCTTGCCCACCTTTCCACGTTAAGTCCTGATATGCCGTCGCCATATACATATATCCGCGTGCGAAATCGCCCTTCCATTTGTCGGCAGGCTCCCAAAGCTGATAGCCGTTGTTTCCCTTTCCAATCTTTGTACAACCGTTATTAGTCTTTACGTCTGTTACTTCGCCCATCGGATAGTTCGATTTCGAGCTGTTTATATTTTTCTCACATGGCATCAGGTTGTATAAATCCTTGTACGCCTGATTTTCGCTTCCGCCCCACCAGCTCTTCGGGAACGAGTGTTCTATGTTCATTCCGCTTACCGACGAGCCTTTGCTTCCGAAGTAGCGGGTGTCGTTGCTGTACCGGTCTATCACCACGTTGTCGTCAGTCCGGTCGGTGGAGTAGAACCCCTCCCACGTGTGTCCCGCTCCCGAGCCGTAGTCGAGAACCTTTGCGTTCTTTATGATTTCATGCACGGCGGTTTTCAACGCAGCTCCTTTCTTGCCGTTCAGCGAAGCGTAATAGCCCTCCGGGATTTGTGCCATTGCAGCCTGAACCACGGCGATTGCCGCGATAAAGGCAATAGTTCTGTAATTCATTTTCTTCATAGCATTTATTTTTTATATTGCTGTCCGTTAAAACTTTTTTGAGCATTCAACGAATTAGGGCTGACATTTCTCACGAGGTATCAGTCCTTTTGGTTATCTTTGCCTTTGCAAACAAATATAACCATGAGCAAAGATAGTCATTTTACCGGACAGCCGGTGTATAGTCTGGTGTTAAAGTTGCTTGACAAGGAGAAAATTCTTAAAATTAGCCGCGAAACGAAGGGAAGCGAGGCTTATGTTAAGCGTTTTGACGGATACCGACACCTTGTCGTGATGCTGTTCGGTATCCTCAAACACTTTGATTCCCTGCGTGAACTCGAGATAGGGATAAAGACAGAGGCGCATAAGCTCAGACACTTCAGTATGGACTATTTGGTCAGGCGTAGTACGCTGGCAGAGGCAAACATACGACTGTATACGCATACCTTTTGGAGAAGTACGCCAGGTTTTTAGCGGACAGCCGCCCACCCAAGTCTTATAAGGGTCAGCCCCACGAGCCTAAGGACTGGGAAAAACTGCTCTATATGATGGATTCCACCACAATCACCCTCTTTGACAACATACTCAAAGGTGTCGGGCGGCATCCGAAATCAGGCAAGAAGAAGGGCGGGATGAAAGTACACACTGTGATGAAGTATCATGTAGGCGTTCCGATGGTGGCGCAGCTCACATCTGCAGCCAAACATGACCACTACCTGCTAGTGTCAACGCCATACAGATACAGACTTGGGTGGTCCCAAGGACAGTTACGGACTATCCTTTATTGCCGTATATGTGGATGCTACAGGCGAAATCATCAATGTCACGTCCCGTTGGAACACACTACAGGAAGATGATTATTTCCTGATCGTGGATGAACTGAAGCAACTATTGGGCGTCGATTTCAGCAAACTCCAATAGAATAGAAACAAAGCCGAGGTTATTTCAACAAGAATAGCCTCGGCTTTCTGACTAACTGATTACGCTCATTCAGCAATGAAGCATTAGAGTACACAATACCATCCTGTTTCAGCGTGCCATAACTCTCATGGGCATGTCCGAAAAGATGGTATCGTGGCTTTATATCCAGAATTCGGTTTCGCAATGGAGCATTGCCCCAATGGGTACCAGCAGACTTGTCGAGTATCATGACAGGCGGTTCATGCGTAATCACGACATCAACTTCATCTGGTATCAGTTCTTCTGGATGATTGTAGGTCAGCCCGAAGAATTTCACTCCATCTATCTCAATGCCACTATCTTGCAGGAAATACACGTTGGAAGGCAAATCCTCAATCCCCTCCGCACCCCATAGGCAAAGGTCGTGGTTGCCTGTAACGAATATCTTGTGGGGATAAGACAGTTCGATATACCAGTTCAAGAAGTCAAGCACTTCCGCTTCCGTACCGTTGTGGCTGATGTCACCACTATGCACGATGACATCAGCCTCTGGCATATCCTTTATCTGCCGATGCAGTCCATGAGTGTCAGACAGATGTATAACCTTCATAGTACTCATACTTTTCTTTCAACTTGGGATTTCTGTCATTCCCTCTGGCAGCACCAACTCTTCAATGGGACAATCGATGAAAGTGTTAACCACCATGCGCCTTAGTGTACTCGGCAGAAATATCTTGCGCAGACGCTTTTCCTCAATCCAAAGGAACGCAAAGTCAATCGCCTCCACACCTTCTGGTATCGTATATTCTTCACAGCGGAATCGCTCGCTGTCGATGTGTTTGAGCACCTTTCCGTCGCCACTATATGTAACGCCCCACTGATCTGTATAGTCCTTGCTTGTCATATAGATAAAGATTGGCCGTCGTGCAACCTGACAATATTAAACTCGTCGCCGAACAGCCTGGCAAATTCCTCTGGGCTGTCTGTATGAATAGGGATGATGCCCTTAGGTTGGAGCATACGGAAGAACTCTCGCAGGTCATTCATGTCGATATGACCGCTGGTGTGCATATAGCTGTATTCACCATCCAATGAGCGAGCAAGGCTTTCATTATATGCATCGGTGCCCTCCTTGACATATCCCCTCCACATGGACAGCACTTTCATCTTCTTGCAAGGAATCTGTTCAAGCAGATTGTCGAATCGCTCATTGGAACGGGCAATAATCGCGTACCCATGCTTCTCAAGAAACTCTTTGAAACCGTCACTCACAAAGAATCGTTCCCGATCATACTTGTGATACATCAGAGCCTCCGGCTTATATCTTCCATATTGATAGAGAGAAGAGCGTGTCCACATGGACTTGCTGTTGACGATAATGTCCATGATTTTCTTCTGATACCCGTCCACGTAGAAAGGAAGACCAGCATCTAATGCTGCATGATACAAGGCGAAAAGCCTATCGATATTGGTAGATGACAGATAGACCACGCACGCCTTGTTTTCTTGGAACAATGAAACAAAGTCTTGTTGAAGTGCCGACTCCTTCTTGCTGGTAGCGCTCGGTCTTAAGATATTGGTTGCCTCGCATACAACATAGTCCACTTTGCCGACGTACTTCTCTATCATCTCTGTGAACCTTCCGCTCCTGAATCCATGTAGCCGGAAATCGCCTGTATGATAAGCCGATACGCCATCTGTCTCAATCTTGAAAGCGTATGCATCAAAAGCCGAATGGTCTACTGTCACTGGCATAATGCGAAATGGACCCAACAGAAACTCCTTGCCAGCCTTGAAGGTCTTTACCGCTGGCAATCGCTTAACCATTTCCTTGTGAATGGGGCTTACGCCTTTGAGGTGGTCAGACAATACCATCTGTATTTCACGAGTTACCTCACCCATGTATATGGGCAGAGCCTCTGGCAGTTTGGTTATACTGCCGATGTGGTCGCCGTGATAATGGGTGACGAGTAGCGCACTCCTTGACATGTCACCATACGTCAAGCCCTCGACCTGCAGATCTCCTGTCTTTGGGCCGCCAGGCAGTTCCTCACCGTAATCGACGAACAAGTGGTAGCCATTACATTCGTATTCTGTGACGCAGCCGCCTATCTGGTCTGAGCCACGATGGATCGTTATCTTCATAGAACTCCGATTAGTTTTCCTTTCTCATCACAAGTATACAGAGCAATGTCTTTCCCGACAGCATCTCTAACAATATTGAATCTCTTCTTGGCTTCTTTAGATGCATTTCCACCCACTACAACAGCAGGAAAAATCTTCCCTGATAGTGCTGTTGGAACGGGCCATTTAGGTTTCAATATACCCATATTGATTTTTTGAGTGACCATATTAATGACATTTCTATTGAAATCTTCAGAGTACCTTCTGGCATATTCCTTTGTCAAATCTTCGTATTTCCCTGCTTGAAGAGGACTAAGATAAATCTTTGTGGTATCTTCATGCCGTTTCAGCTCAAGCAGCATGATATCCCCTTGCCTTGTCAATCCAACGAAATCGCATTCAGTTCCTGACTGTTTAATGTTTTTGCAGTATTCATACGTCTCTGAGAGTGAGCGAATGATACCATCGTACTTCTTTATAATAGGACTGGAAATTGTCTCTTTCGCTTTTTCATCATTATAACCCAAAACAAACTCCTTGTCTATTATGATGAAATCATCCTCAGGCTCACAAAATAAAGAATATCTGCGAGATATGAGGTTTTGATAATATCCTTCCTTCTTCTTGCCGTCCGCGCCAATGTAATAGCGGCCAAGCGTTCCATCTTTTTGTATTAATCTTAGTAGCGTAGCCAACCCCCTTTTGTCAGGTTTTGTATAAAAAGAGGGATATAAAGCCATGTACTTAGGAGCAGCAAATATTTTCCCAGTTTCTTTTATTGTCAACACACGCCCCGTTCCTCGATAAACAGAGAACCAAGAATCATTTTCGTTTGACCCTGTTTGGAAATCCAATTCTGGGTTGGCAATAACTTCATCAATCAGCCATTTAAAGTCCTTTAAGATTATCGCTTCCAAGTTAGGACTCATTGCCCTGTCGTAGTAAATATCCTTTTTATTCTTCTTTTCCATAATTCTCTCTATTTTAAGTTTCCTTATTGTTGTTACCTGTCTTTCTGGCTCCAATGCCTCTATTTCCTCATAGTCATGCTTATAGCACCAAAGACTTCCGTCTGGGCCATACTGCACTGAGAGTTGCTTATTATTCTTGGCAGCACGCACCTGAAGAATGCCTGCTTCTATATGAGAGATGAACACGACATTCTCTTCACTTATCCACTCGCCATTATCGTTGCGAACCAAATGCCAACTGTTATCTTGGAATCTAAGCTGAAGGGTGCAGGGCCATTAGGCCCTACATTCCCTTCTTGATCAGTCGGCGAAAGCCGGTTTTCTGGCAGAGAATGAGCGTGATGCGAAGGTGGAAACGCAGTCGATGGTTCAGTTCGTAATACCATCCGTGGCTGTAGTCGAAGCAGTCGGTCACGCTGCGCTCCAGAAGCTCGTACTCGTCATCGGAAAGGTGTTCACCCTGTCGCATCCCCATCAGCAGATAGTACTCTGTGTGACCGCTGAATCTCGGCTGCTCGTGGAGCCAAATCGCAAAGAGGCTCAGAAATTCGTGGTCGCTCTCGTCCTCCTGTTTGAACTCGTAGGCGGTGCATTGTGAGCCAGGCTCCGTCAGATAGTTCGTAGTGTCATCACTCAGGATCTTGTGCCCTCTCACTTTCAGGCTGTCCAGATACAGCCTCATCGGTTGTTCAATCTTTCTTGTTAGCATAATTCTCTATACGAAAAAGAATTTTTTACATCGCCTTGTGTCCGAACACAGCACAAACAAATAAATATAATTTAACTTTTAAGTGGTAAATTTAAAAGATTAATGCAAAAGCGGCACTAAACTGAAATTGTTTCAGTACCGCCTTTTGTGGTATAAAGTTACTTCCTCATCAGTTTGATGTACCATTCTTCTTCCGGATAGAAACCCCAAAAGTGCTTGCCATCACCTCCTAAATCCCAGGGACTCATCACCTCGAAGGACTTGAAGGGAAGAAGATGGTTATCTCCCTGATGTAATAGCACATGCGCCTTGCGGCGAAACTTACGGCTACTCGCTTGCTTACCTTTCTTCTGCGACTTGCAGCAGCACCATGTGCTGACTGGCATTCGCTTCCTGCTTCTGCTCATTGTCTCGTAAATGTTATGAGACGACACGGATTATTGTCTCATGCCGTCCCGGTTAAACATTACGAGGCCGTAGTTTTAAGAATGTCCATATTCGTATTTCTATCTCTTTAGTTTTCTGCTTAATATCCCAACATAGCTGCTGGCGTTATCCCTAAAGTGACACAAAGCAGACGGGCAATTTTCAGCGTAGGCTCTGCCCTACCAGAAACATAGTCGCTGATACGGGAAGGACTTACGCCAATCTGCGTAGCCAACTGTTTCTGGCTCATATTCCTCTCGTTCAACGACAGTTGTATCAACTGGGCAACGGTAGGTTTTCCAATGGGATAGTGATCCTTTTCGTAATCTATAACTACGTCCGACATCATCGTCAACTCCACAGCATTGCGGTCGTTGGCAGGCGTATTGTCATCCACCATCGGCAGCAGTTCTTCTATCCGTGCCAATGCGAACTCATATTGCTCTTTGGTTATCTTTGCCATATTCGTACCTCCTATTTATTATACCGTTGAAACGTCAATCTTATCGTATTCACTATGCGTACCCACAAACCGGATGAATATATGTCCGATTGTGAACTTCACGACCACTACCAGACGATATTTATTGCCCCTGATGTCAAAGACATAATGTTGGTTGCCAACGTAGTCTGTCGAAGGGAAGTCTGCCTTTATGTCCGACAGATTCTTCCACTCTGCCTTCTCTGCGATGTCATACCATCGTTCAAGTGCAGCCTGAGCATCTCCATGTCCTTCCGAACTGTAGAACTCAACTAATCGTCTATGTGATACTATTCTCATTTCGGGTGCAAAATTACTAAAAAGTTTTGAATTTTAAAAGAATATTGTCGATTATTTTTGATTTTTAGAACTTTTCTCCTGGTTTTCTTTGTTATTCCGCAATTATTGCTTACCTTTGCACCGCATAATGCAGAACAGATGATGATACGCTTCTGAGCGGAGTGCGAGTTAGTGGAAGACCTGTCAAGGACTAAAGGGACGAGAATTATGACTTTCTTTCTTTTTCCCAATTTCATTTGTACGGTTCAAACCACAAAATGCAGACAATCAGCACCATATAGATGCATTATGTGGGAAATAGACTTTCCGAATAGGAAACTTTAGTAATTAATAATGACATTTCACTATGCAGATACTTCTCGCTAACGCAAAAATAATGTATGACAGGGCGGAGAAACCAGCTTTGTCCACTCCGCTCTTTCAATCAGTGGCCAACGAATTGGCTGCCGAGATGGCAATGATGGACATTGATGAGCTTGCCCACCAGTTGGATTGCAGCAGGAAGTTGGCTGCCGAGAATTGGAAACGCTATCATAACTTCCACTGTGTAAACTCCATGCCCGCCATCCTTGCCTATAACGGTCAGGCCTACAAGCATCTAAGGGCAAACACGCTCACGGACGAAGCCTTGATGTTCGGCCAGAAACATCTGTGGATTACCTGCTTCCTGTATGGACTGCTCAGACCCATGGATGCGATAGTACCTTACCGCATGGAGCATTGTGTCAGTTTGCTGGCAACAAACGGCAAACCTGTCAACCAGTATTGGAAAGGCAAACTGACTGGTGTACTGATTGACAGCGTGAAGGCAGACGATGGTATCTTAGTACATCTGTCCACCGAGGAATATGAGCATCTTTTTGACTGGAAACGGGTGATGGAGGAGGTCAAAGTCATCCATCCCTTGTTCTATGTCCGCCGGCCTGACGGAACACTTAAAATGCAGGCAGTATGGGCGAAGTCTTGTCGTGGAGCCATGGTAAAATATATTCTTGAAAACAGGATTTCCTCGCCGGAGCAACTAAAGGCTTTTTCATACGAAGGTTCAGAAAAGGCCTTCTCATATATTAAAAATATTATAACGGAATAGTAATGGAAGAGAAAATACCACAGCAATGGAGTAAATGCCTGCTGAAAGACGTGTCGTTCGTGAATCTCATGATGCGGCGTATATATAACGTCCTGATTGTAGCCAACCCGTATGATGCCTTTATGCTGGAGGACGACGGGCGCGTTGAGGAGAAGATTTATAACGAGTATATGGGGCTCGGACTGCGCTATCCGCCTATGTTCACGCAGGTCAGCACGACAGAGGAGGCCGCTAAGGTGCTCGAAACAACTAATATCGACCTCGTGATTTGTATGCCGGGTAATGCCGACAACGATGCTTTCGACGTGGCACGTGCCGTGAAAGCCGACTTCCCCGACATCCCCTGCGTGGTGCTTACGCCATTCTCGCACGGCATCACCAAGCGGATGGAACACGAAGACCTGTCTATTTTCGATTATGTTTTCTGCTGGTTGGGCAACACCAACCTCATCCTTTCCATCATAAAACTTATTGAGGATAAGATGAACATAGAGCACGACATCGCCGAAGCGGGCGTGCAGATGATTCTTCTCGTGGAAGACAGTATCCGGTTCTACTCCTCCATACTTCCCAACCTGTATGGCTATCTGCTTCTCCAGAGCCAGCGTTTCTCCACCGAAGCTCTCAACCGCCATGCTGCCACGATGCGTATGCGAGGCAGGCCAAAGGTGGTGCTCGCCCGAAACTATGAGGAGGCTATGGCCCTTTATGAGAAATATGCCGACAATACGTTGGGCGTTATCAGCGACGCGCGCTATCCTGTGAACGGTGTGAAGGACCCGGAGGCGGGCTTCAGGCTGTTGCGCGAAATCAGGAAACGCGATGAATACATCCCGCTGATAATGCAGAGTGCCGAGACCGTGAATAGGGAAAAAGCCGAGGCGGAGCATTTCCGTTTTGTAGACAAGAATTCGAAGACGATGAATCTCGACCTGCGCAAGATTATGGAGGAGCACATGGGATTCGGCGATTTCATCTTCCGCGACCCCAAGACGCATGAGGAGGTGATGCGGGTGAGTACGCTCAAGGAGCTTCAGGACAACATTTTCAAGATTCCGAACGACTCCATGCTGCGCCATATCTCGCGCAACCACATGAGCCGCTGGCTCTGCGCGCGAGCCATCTTCCCCGTGTCGGCGTTCCTGAAAGACATCACGTGGCACAAGTTGCAGGACGTTGAGGCCCACAAGCAGATTATCTTCGATGCCATCGTGAAGTACCGCCACATGAAGAATATAGGTACGGTGGCCGTGTTCGACCGTAAGAAGTTTGATAAATACGCCCATTTCGCGCGCATCGGCGAAGGCCTTTTGGGTGGAAAGGGCCGTGGACTGGCTTTCCTCGACAACATAATAAAGACTAATCCCGACTTCAATAAGTTTGAGAACGCTAAGGTGCAGATTCCGAAGACGGTCGTTCTGTGTACCGACATATTCGATGAGTTCATGGAAACGAACAATCTCTATCCCATTGCGCTTAGCGATGCGCCCGACGAGGATATACTGAAGCACTTCCTGCGTGCCCAGTTGCCCGACTCGCTGGTGGGCGATTTCTTTGCGTTCTTCGAGGCTACGCGCTGCCCGATAGCCATCCGCTCATCGTCCTTGCTCGAGGATGCGCACTATCAGCCGTTCGCCGGCATCTATTCCACATACATGATACCTTATCTTGATGATAAATACGAGATGCTGCGGATGCTTGCCAGTGCTATAAAGGGCGTGTATGCGTCGGTCTACTACCGCGATTCAAAGTCGTATATGACTGCCACGAGCAACGTCATCGACCAGGAGAAGATGGCCGTGATATTGCAGGCGGTGGTAGGAAAGCAGTATGGCGACTATTATTATCCTAACATCAGCGGCGTGCTTCGGTCGCTCAATTACTACCCGATAGGTGAGGAGCAGACCGAAGACGGTATCGCCAGCCTCGCCCTCGGACTCGGAAAGTATATCGTCGACGGCGGTCAGACGCTGCGTGTGTCGCCATATCATCCCACGCAGGTGTTGCAGATGAGCGAAATGGAGATTGCCCTAAGACAGACGCAGACGCAGTTCTACGCGCTCAACATGAATAACGCAACGAATGATTTTAAGGTGGATGATGGCTTCAACATTGAGAAACTGAAGGTGAAGGAGGCCGACAAGCACGGCTCGCTGAACTATATCGCCTCGACATTCGACCCGTATGACCAAGTGATACGTGATGGAATATACGAAGGCGGACGCAAGATTATCTCTTTCTGTGGTGTTCTTCAGCAGGATGTGTTCCCGCTTCCCGAGCTGTTGCAGATGTCAATGACGCTCGGCGCTGGTGCGATGCGTCGTCCGGTGGAGATAGAATTTGCCTGCAACATCAACGAAGACCGCACGGGAGAGTTCTATTTGTTGCAGATTCGTCCGATAGTCGACTCCAAACAGGTGCTTGATGAGAACCTTGCCGAGATTCCCGACGACCGTTGTCTGCTTCGTTCGCATATGTCGCTCGGTCACGGCATCAGTGAGGACGTGGTGGATGTGGTTTACGTGAAGACCTCGGAGAGCTTCACGGCGATGAACAATCCGACGATTGCCGACGAGATAGAGCGGATTAACCGTAAGTTTGTTGCCGAAGAAAAGAATTACGTTCTCGTCGGTCCGGGGCGTTGGGGCTCGAGCGACTATTGGCTTGGCATACCCGTGAAATGGCCGCATATCAGTGCTGCGCGCGTCATAGTTGAGGAAGGACTGCCCAACTACCGTGTCGATCCGAGTCAGGGTACGCACTTTTTCCAGAACCTTACGAGTTTCGGCGTGGGCTATTACACGGTGAATCCTTATAAGAACGAGGGTGTCTACAACAAGGCATTGCTCGATGCCATGCCTGCTATTGAGGAGACAGAGTTCGTGCGTCACGTGCGTTTCTCCCGTCCGTTGAAAATCATGATGGACGGTATGAAGCAGGAAGGGGTGGTGCTTCTGCCGGAAGGGGAGTGATTTTCACTCCTCCATCCTCGCTGGCCAACTTGGCTGTAGTCCCGTCAAGGAAACGCTGAATGTCGTTGTAGAGCCGCTTGAAAGGCTCGGACATAACGTAGCCAACGTTGCGTTTCAAGGCCGGAACGATAGGCTCTGTGCTGTGACTATAGCATGACAGCTCGTTATGCCGTTGCGTGTTGTGCTTCGCTGTACGGTGGATTTCCGTTTCGCGTTCCCTTATCAGCAGGTCACTGATGCGTTTCAACATCGGCACGACGATGTTGTCGAACAGATGATGTCCCTGTATATAAAGATAAGTAGTCTGTGGAGTAACGCCAAGCTGTTTCAGTTCGTCCTTCAATGCGATATAACTCTCCTTAGCGTTTGGGTGCTGCCGTTGCAAGGAAGCGATGCGCCGCCCCACCTTATGGCGCAGATGGACGATGGCATCGTAGGGGTTGCCTTTCTTGAACGTGGCCAATTCTATTACCTTATTGAAGTCGCTGATAGTGAAATGCCCGTAGCTTCCGTTGCGATAGTGCCAGATGCTCCATACGAAAAGAGGGAAAATAGCCTCTGAAAACTGCTTCATATAGTCGGTATAGTCGAATATCGCGTGGTCGTTGAGCGTCACCGATACTGCCACGTTGTGCAGGCTCGGAGCATAGCACTGGTAGTTCTCGATGGCATATACATAGGTATGAAATACGTAAGGGTTGCTGATGACCGTCTTCGACATCTCCGTCGCACCCTGAAGCAGGTAGTCATAGTCGGCATCCACGCAGGCAATCATGTCTTCACCCACGCTTTTTGAAATCAGATTCATTAATACCGACTTCTTTCCGCGTTGCAGATTGGAGTGCGATGGCAGCATTACCTCGAAATAACGGCTTTCGTTCTCGAATCCGCTTAGTATCGTCCGCCAGAAGAAAATGTCGTCGTAGCTCTCCACGTAAGCTACGATTCTCCGGCGTGCCGACTTAGAACGCATCATGTTCGCCGCCTTCAAGTAGTCTGATGTAATCTGTTCTTTCAGCCGTTTCATACTGTTTAAGGTTTTAAAAGGTCGCTTTGCTTTTAGGTTTTAGGTTCTGAGGTTGTTAGGTGAGATTTGTTTTTTGTTTTAAGGTCTTTAGGTCGCTTCGCTTTCTGGTTATAAGGTCTTTAGGTCTTGAGCTTGCTTCGCTTTCAGGTTGTGAGGAAAAATCACCAAAGGAGGCATATTTCACCTTATAACCAGAAACCTCATAACCTTAAAACCTAAACCGTGATGTCGCTTACTTCCGTCACTTTGTCAATCCATCCGTTCATTATCACCGCCGGACTGTGCGTCGTCAGTATTATCTGCACGTTCGGATTGAGTTCTAAGATAAGGTCGATGAGTCTCTTTTGCCACTCCACGTGCAGGCTAATCTCGGGCTCGTCCATGAACAAAACGTAGTTCTGATTGTCCTCTACGAGCACAGTCAACAATATCACGAGCATCTGCTTCTCACCGCTCGATAACTGATACGGCACGAGAGTCTCACCGATTTGCGAGAAGCGTATCTCGTTTTCGGTGCGTATAATCTTCTTTCCCGTCTCCGAGAACAGGTCGTCTATGATGTCCTGGAAGCGTTTCTTGGGCAGCGAGAAGTCGTGAGCTTTGGCCGCAGCGTCGGGTTCTCCGCTCTGAAGACAGCTTATTATCCTGTTGCCCACGTTTACTTGGTAGTCCAAGTACTTGCGTTGCAGCAGATGAAGTTGGAAATCCAACTCCGTAGCGAGCGACAAATCGAGTTTCGTAATCATGTCCGAGTTCATCAGGGGGCGGTCTATCGACCTCACTACATCAAAGCGAATCCACTTCGCGTCAGCCGGATTCACCTTCAGATGCACCCCTTTCAGCAGATGACTGGGGAACTCTCCGCCCTGCGACAAGCCCCGCACCACCTTATTTAATATAGTGCTTTTGCCCACACCGTTTATTCCGCTCAAGATATTCACCTTCCTGTCGAGATTCCAGACAATGTGTTTCTTACCGCTCCATAGCGACTCTATCTCTATCTGTTCTATGTAGTCGGCATACTTAGTCTTTCCCCCTGTTGATGTAGCGTAGTCTTGCATGGTTAGTATCTCCTTTTCTATAACTTTCAGAAGTATGTTTTATTTAATACAAAGATAATGCAAATGAGTGCAATAAGAGTTTACTCTTAAATTGCCGAGTGCAGTTTATCTTATACAAAGATACGTATTTATTTCTAAAATGACTACCTTTGCACTGTGAAAAGAAACAAATAAAAAAAAGAAAATGGATAACAAGAAACCGCTTTTAGCCCATCTCAGTATGTTTTTCGCGTGTGCGATATGGGGATTGATGGCTCCCGTAGGCAAGGATGCGATGCTCCACGGCATCGACGGCATCACTATGGTGTCGTTCCGTGTGGCCGGTGGCGCGTTGCTTTTCTGGCTCGCTTCGCTCTTCATGCCACGCGAGCGCATCCCCGTCCGCGACCGTCTGCTTATGGCTGGGGCGGCCGTCTTCGGCCTTGTTTGCAACCAATGTTGCTTCACTATTGGCCTGAGCATCACCTCTCCGGCCAGTGCCAGCATCGTAACCACGTCGATGCCGATATTCGCCATGATACTTTCGTTCATCATCTTGCACGAGCCGATAACGCTGAAGAAAGCCGGCGGCGTGGCAATAGGCTGTAGCGGTGCCGTGATACTCATCCTTACGAGTGTCGCCGCAAGCGATTCGAGAGTTGGGGATATGCGTGGCGACCTACTCGTGCTGTGTGCCCAGTTCTCCTACGCATTGTTCCTGTCGCTCTTCAGCAAACTCGTCCGCCGCTATTCCGTGTTCACCGTGAACAAATGGATGTTCCTTTGGGCCACCATCCTCATTTGGCCGTTCTCCGCGACCCATGTCGCCGCCATTCCGTGGCAGTCAATCACGCTAACTACATGGCTTGAAACAGGCTACGTAGTGGTCTTCGGAACATTCATCGGCTACATCCTCATCGTCAATGCCCAGCAGGTTTTGCGTCCCACAGTGGTGTCCATCTACAACTACGTGCAGCCTCTTGTTTCTGTAACCGTGTCTGTTCTCACGGGTATTGGTGTGTTCAAGCCGGCTCAGGGACTTGCCGTCTTACTCGTCTTCACGGGTGTTTGGCTCGTCACTAAGTCGAAGTCGAGGAGAGATTTGGGATAGACTGACGGCGCGGTTGTGGTCGTTCAGGAAGTAACGCTTGCCCGGTTGATAGTTGGGAGAGGCAAGCGAGAGACTGTCTGAAAGGAAACGGGTGCTTATTCCACCTATCGAGAGCAACGTGTGGAATACCGATGCGTTTGTAGACACGCTCTTCTTGCAATTTGTATTGAGTGCGTGCACGATGCCGGAGCAGTCGGAACGGTAGGCCGGCGATGTCCAAATGATTAACGGCACGCGCAAGTCATAGTATGTCGGTACGGGCGACGCGTGCAGGAAACGGTGCCGGCTGTCGTCAAAGATATTCTCGCCGTGGTCGGAAGTGTAGACCATCGCAGCGAGAGAACCGCTGTCCGAGAGGCGCGTTATTATGGAATGAAGCAGCTCGTCGGTGTGTCTGATACTGTTGTCGTAAGCATTGAGCAGCTCGTTGCGGTTCTTTGCCTTCGCCTCCGTGGCATCGTCGGGGTGGAAGAACGCCTTTTCGCGAGGATAGCGGTCACGGTAGCAGAAGTGAGAACCGTATGTGTGGAGCACGATGAAGAGCTTTTTGTGTCCTTCTTTCAGAACTTTATCAAGTTCATCTATAAGCAGAAAGTCGTCCGTATGCAGCCCCTTGGCATCCGTGCCGGCTATCGTCCGGCTGTAGTCTGCTTCTTTTCCGAAGATGTCGATAAACGAACGGTTGGGCTCCTGATTGGAGATGAACGCCGTATAGAATCCCGCCTCCTTGAACGCCGTGATGATACTCTTCTCCCGATAAATGCGGTCGTAGTTCTCGGCCGATGCCGCCGACAGCAGCATTGGTACGCTTTTGTGAGTCGTGTTCGACTGGCTCAGTGCGTAATCAAACACCGTCAATCCCTCGGTCTTTGCGAGTAGGGGAGTCGTTTCGCGATTGTATCCGTATATTCCGAAGTTCATTGCACGCGCAGTCTCGCCTATCACGAGCACATACACCTCCTTCTCGTCGGATGGTCGGGCAGATTCTGCATTGAAAGAAAAGCCGGCCGAAGTCTTATCATAGTTTGCCGTAGCGTTTGAACGGTCTACGGCGAGCATGAGATTATAGCACACATTGACCGGATAGAGGTCGTTTCTTACGCTGTATTCCTTGTCGGTGGCATAGCATCCGCAGAGCAATAAGAGTCCGACGGCAAACAAAGCCGCGCCCCGTTTGCGTTGTGCGATAATGAAATCTCGCCTCAGTTCTTCTTTGCGTATTATGGAACGGACGGCATAGACGAGCAGCGGCACATTGATAATCACCACCATTATGATTGCAGTACTGAGGTTGCCAAGTAGCTCACTCACCTCGCTTGCGTTCGTTGTAACTACGTTCAGGAACATATCCACGGAGATTATAGACTGTCCGAAGAGATAGAGCAGAACCAATTGGAACGCCTCTAAGAATATCAAAGGAAACAAACACCACACCACTTTACCAGTTTTCTTGCTGGCAGACATAAGCAGTATGTAGGCCGCCAAAGGTAAAATGACATTGCATGAGGCGCGAAGCAGCGACATACGCTCGGTCACGCATAGCGCGACGTTGGGTATCGTCAATATTATTATTGTGAGGAAGAATATTCCCCGAGGGCTTATCGCCCGTCGATATACTTTGTTTAATAGTCTCATTTTCCCCTTTCTTTCAAAATGCTTCATTGATATTGAAGATGAATCCCGTCTGTCCCGACTTTCCGAAACCATAGTCCAAGCGCACGTTTACGTCTTTCTTGAACTCCCAACGGTAGCCCACGCCGAAGTTGGGTAGCACGCGACTCATCCTGATTGCGCCAAACTCGTCGAATACTGTGCCTGCTCCTGCCCACACGGCGATGCCGTTTCGTTTCCAAACGTGCTGTCGGAGTTCCGCCTGAACCTCTATCTTGTGCTTGTCCCGGTAGCGTCCTTCGTAGTAGCCGCGCATGGAATTAGAGTTGCCCAGCTTTGCCATCATGCCCCAAGAAGGATTCCCGAAGTTCACCTCAGCGCGCACATCGGCAGCCAAGATGCCGCCTTTCCACACCCGACGGTATATGTCGCATTGCATGGTTGTGGTGCTCGTGTGATAGTCGTTGCCGAGAAATCCCGGACGAAAATACTGCGACAGGTTTATGTAAAGGCCTTCGTGAGGATTTGTCAGCACGTCGCGCGAGTCGTAAACAAAGGAATATCCCACTCCGAAGTTTGTCGTCTCGGTGTCCATTCCTTCGAGCAGCTCCGGCCGTTCAATGTCCTTTCCTTTGATATAGTCGAATGCAATGGCCGGTCCAAGATAAGTGTTTGGAGCAATGCGGAAGAGAAATGAAGCCTGCGCCTGTGCCTGCAAGCGTTTCATTTCACTTTTGTTGTTGTCGTTGTTGCCGTTGTCATAACCCATTCCCCAGTAATCAGAAGGGAATGAATAGAAGTAAGTCGTGTAGTTTATGCGGTATTTTCCGCGCGGCATGATATGTGTACCGCGCACTCCAATCATGTAGAAACCCACCGAAGAGATGTCGCTGAAGATGCTGACGTTGGACGGTGGCAGCAGCGTATCTTGTCGGTCAGTGCGGTAAAGTCCTGCTGCCACGAGACCGACACCGAATTTCGTGTCGGTGCTGTAATGCGGACCGCCGATTATACTGAAGTCGAATTTCTTGTCTTTTTTTGCCTTGTTGGCATCGTTAAAGTAGTCGAGAAAGCGGTTTATCAGGTCTTTCTTCTTCGGTTTGCCCTCGCTTGCCGTCGAGTCTGTAGTGAGGTTGGTTGCCGATGCGTGGACGGTATCGGGAGTGGAAAGTGGGTCTTGCATGGCAAGAGTGTTGCAGACCTGCGCCGGTCTGCAGTCCGGAGCGGCCTGTATGCAGATTGTTGGGGTAGTCAGGCAGCCCGCAATGATTAGAAATGCGCTAAACCTTGTCATGCTTTTTACACCTTATTATATATACGAAGTCTCGATACTTATTTGCCGATGAGTCCATCGGGCGTTAATACACCAGTTTAACATTGTCAATCCAAAACGTATTGCCCGGTGAACCCACGTAAGCTCCGCCGTGACTCGACGAGAATTGCAGTGCCAGATGTGTCGGAGTCTCGTTGGCCGAAGCCCATCCCACCTCCTTAACGGGAACGCTCTTGCCGTGACTGTTTATTGCATAGTCGGTAGACCGCAGTCCCATTGTCGATGCATCATAACCCGTGTGCTTGCGTATGTCGCCGTAGAGGATTTCGTATGTCGCGCCGTTCACCCATCCGTTGGTGCTTTTTCCGTATTTCACGACCATCGTACCTACGCGCGTTGCCTTTATGTTGCCCTTCGCGTCCTCGTGCCGTTTTTGCAGCACCAGTACCGTAATGGCATAGTCCTGACCAGCTACGGTACTCTTCTTGCTGAATCCCGTCTGCTTGATGCGGCTCTTTCCGCCCACGGCCTGCACGCGGTAGTCATATTTCACGGCCTTTGGCCGCTTGCTAAACGGTATTCCCCAGTTCAGAGCCTTCGGTCCGTCTTTCGTTCCCGTGATGGGCTCCGCCATACTGCCGAGGAATATCGAGCCGGCAGCCAGCACATTGATGTTCATCAGTCCCAGCACCTTCACGCTCTCGATGTGCGTTGTCATCTTAGCGCAATAGCCGTTGTTGTGTTTGTCGCGCGTCACAGAGCAGTTTGTTTTCACCACTCCCATCACCTTAGCCATCACATTGGACGTACCCCACGGCGACCCGCCTTTATTCGTGTAGGCCTTGTTCCCCTCTATCGTCGAGTTAGGGCCTATTTCATAGAGGGTCTTTGTTTGTCCGCCGATGACAGCCGATTCATGAATATGGCGCACCACCCAACTGTTCATGTCGCCGTATTTGAGCAGTTGTTCCGTATCATGTGATTGGGCGGAAGTTTTCGTTGCGATGCCTGCCGATGCAATAAGCATCATGAATGATAATATGTAGGAATGTCTCATACTCATAGTCTTTTGCTGGTTATATAAAACAAAGGTAGTCTAATTAAGTTGAAATAGAAAACTATTTTTACAATTTTAGTTTTCCACGAAGCGTATTTATACTTAATTAACCTATGAGACTTTAGGTCGTAACGGTAGGTTTTATAGATTATAAAATCTACAATAATATAAGAATAGCGTTGTTTTTTGAGTGAGGGAACATGATATAAAAAAGCCAATCTCTTACCAAGAGATTGGCATATATTCCGTTGCAAAAGTAAGTATAATTCCGTTAACAAGCAAATAAATCGGTGTGTTTTTTTGAAAAAATTTGAAAAAGATATACGTAGGGCATACAAAAAGGGTAAAACAGAATAGTTCCTGTTTCAATAACAGTGCATTATAGAAGTAAGGAGGATGGCACTTTATTACACTACTGCGAATAAAATATAACGTGATTGTATTTATACAGTTTTTGTACAAGGCCCATGTACAGTTTGTACAAAGGCTTTGTAGCGTTAGTACAAAGGCTTTGTACTTTTAGTACATAGGCCTTGTACAAAAAGTACAACACGCTTGTAGAATTTTGTACTTATGGCACTTGCCAATCTCTTGGTAAGAGATTATAAGAAAAGTAAGTCTGCACATAACGAGAGACATATAAATACACCATATATATAATGTTTAATGTTTAATTTTAAAAAGAATGAGAAAACAGAAAATTTTCAGTTCAATGCTTCTGATGGTAACAATGCTGTTTGCCATCTCGAGTACATTCGTATCCTGTAAGGATTACGATGATGACATCAATGCGAACACTGCTTCCATTGATGCTCTAAGAACAGACCTGAGCAGTGTCAAAAGCAGCTTGGAGGATGAGCTAAGCTCAACCAAGAGCAGTCTGGAGACAGAGATTGCCAATGCCAAGAGCAACTTGCAGACGGCTATCGACGGTAAGGCAGACGCCGCAACGGTTGAGGCTCTTCAGTCAAAGGTAAACAGTCTTGAGGCTGATCTTGCCGGAACAGAGTCAAGACTTCAGGCGCAGATAAGCGCAGCAGCAGAGGCTATAGAGAATCTGCAGTCTGACGTAAAAGGCGCTGCCGTAACTCTTGCAGCCTTGACCGGTGATGTGGATCAGTTGAAGAACAATCTCAAAGAGTTAGGCGAAGACCTGAGTGAGGAAGTTGTCGCACGTCAGGCACTTGAAAGAAACCTTGAAATTCAGACAAACGCGCTGAACGAATTCAAGAACAAAGTGTCGGAAGACAACAAGGCTCTCCAGGAGCAGATTGACGCTCTGAAGGAAAAGACCAACGGACTGGCTACTGATGGAAACGTAAAGGAACTTCAGGAGAAAGTAAAAGAACTGTCTAATTCTATACAGACTGTAAACAGCAACATCGATGCACTTACCGTTCTTATAGAAAGAGCTCTGACAAGCATCGCACTCGTACCGGAACTCTATGTTGACGGTATCGAGACTATCGAGTTCCTCTCTGTGAAATACACTCCGTTGAAGAGCACTTACAAGGGAGAGTATGGTGGCGAATATGCTAAGATCGTGAATGCGTTCAAGGACGGTAACGACGTGAACATCGACAACGGTCTGACAGAGGCTACTTACCGTCTGAACCCGACAACCGTAAACAAGGACTGCTACGACGAGAGCGGCATTGAGTTCGTATCGACAGTGGCAAAGACAAGAAGCGTAACATCGGTAGAAGGCTCACCTATCATGTTCAATGGTGTTAAGTCTTTCGACAAGGGTCTTATGACTATCTATGTAAAGAAGAACCCTGCATTCACAGAGTCTCTGAACCGTGGCAACGATGAGATTTACATCGCATCACTGAAAGTTCCGCGTAATGCTAAGAAGTATGAGGCTGCTGACATCTACTCTGAGAACTCACGTCTGAGCGAGAAGACAATCACTCCGAGAATTGCCGCACTCGACTGGCAGAATCACTCTACTGAGAACGCATCAGACCCGAACTCTCCTTTCTATCACTATTCTGACTATGCTACCATCTATGGCTCACGTGTAGACGGTTCTCCGCTTGCTCTTGTAGCAAAGAAAATCAACTATGATGAGACTTTCAACCTGCTGGAGCTTGTTACAGGATGCTATGACAGAGGTAACGGTACACACAATCAGATTACAAAAGAGGCTTTGAAGACTTATGGTCTGACATTCCGTTTCTCTATACCGAAAACACCATACATCAACGCTGTAGACAACAATACAGACCAGCAGCAGTTCGCTACTGTTACTCCGGAGGGTATGATTTCTTCTAAGACACCTGCAGGCGTAACCGACAACAAGGCTGTAGTAGGCAAGGAGCCAATCGTACAGATTGACCTCGTTGACTCAGTACACAGCAACAAGCTCGTAGACCGCCGCTATCTCAAGATTAAGTGGTCTCTTCAGGAGAAAGAGCCTGTACAGTTGAAGAACAAGTCTTCTGAGGCTGTGCTCAACTGCACTATGATGACGGCTGAATACACATGGCAGGAATTCGTAGACGAGGTTTATGCAAAGGCTAACCTGGGTTCTGGTCTCTCACAGTCTGACTTTGAAAGAATCTATCCGTTCAACAAGATAACCGTAACTCCGGAAGGCTGGACAACTAACTGGTCTTCACCAAAACAGACTTCTGCTCCGGCATCTGGCTCATACAGCGGATGCGTACCTGTATTCAGCAATACAGCTAACGAGCACGGAGACGCACTCGTTGCAAAATGGGAACTTGCGCCAAGCGATGTGAAGACTATATACAACAACAACAGCGGTGATACTAAGACATTCAAGGCTAAGGTTGAGCTCAAGTCTGCCGTTCCTTCTGAGAATCCTGACTTGTGGTTTGAGTGGACATTCACCATCAAGCTGCCTGCACTTCCGACAATCGCAGGTTACTATGATCAGTACTGGAACCAGATTGGCGCACAGCACGATGTTCTTCCTGTACAGTACAATACTCCTGCACAGACTAAGGCATACTGCGTATATGACAACAACCTGATGAATGCGTTCACATACGATCAGGCAACAGGCTTCATCGTAAAGGGAATGCCGTTGTCATGCGGCACATGGGATATGCAGTTCTCTTACAACCAGAGCGTAAACGGTTACAAACCAAACTACAACTCTTCTGCTGTACGCGCAGAGGCTAACAGCGCAGCTGCTGACCCGTCTGTATTCATGAGCGCAAACAAGTATGTTGACAGCAAACATGGTATTGCATATACAGCCTTCGCAGGCTACAATCTCATGAAGGGCAGTGCTAAGGCTCTCGTGATGAACTGGGATAATGGCCACTCAGCATGGTGCGGTAATCCGAACCACAAGACAGCGAACCTCTTCTCTGACCACAACAACGCTGCTGTTGAGGATCTGCTCAACCCGTTAGGTGCGAACAGTGTGAAAGGTGCTGACGGTACAATAGCTCCGGAGCGCACACACAACAAGAAGGTGAACATGACCGTTTGGGCTACTCTGAACGACTGGAACTATATTCCTGTATTGTCTTACGACATCTGCCTCATCGCTCCTCTGCGCATCAACGCTAAAGAGTCTATCGGCAACTTGCAGGACGGTGTTGTTTCCGGCGATGTTCTCGATATGTCTAAGGCATTCACACTTGATGATTTCCGTGGATACCTCGTTGCTAACACACCGGACAATACATTCTCCGGCGAGCAGAATAAGTACACAGCATCATTGTGGAAGTACTATGAGGTTCAGGCACCTGTATACAATACGAATGCTGTAAGATACACATTCAAGAACGTAAACGGCGATGCCAAGATTGACAACTCACTCAGCTACGCAAACAGTATGACCGCTGCTGCGCTCCGTCAGTTGACAAACGGCAACATCGACCTCTCTATGAACGTTGTAGGTTCAGACCTTATCTTCAAGAACAACGGCGGTTCAAATATCGAGGGCGACTGCTATGCTTACATTCCTGTATCGGTTAAGTATGGCTTCGGCACACTCACCGCTACCCTGAAGGTACACATCTATCCTCACGGACAGAAGCCTGCCAACGCTAAAAGACACTGATTCTTATAACCCGCAATTCATTCACAGCGAATGAATTGTAACAAACAAAGAAAAGGGGATGCCTGAAAATGCAAGTTTTACAGGCTCCCCTTCTTCAAATTAAAACATATAAAAGAAAGATGAGAAAGAGTTTTAAGCTATTGATATTCGTGGCTCTTGTGTCCACAATATTATCCTGTGGAGGTAAAAAGGAAAGCAAGGTGGAAAGCAAAACGCCGGAAGACCCGCGCATGGACATGACAATGGCAAGGTCGGGAGAGGACACCCTACAGATAATCAGTATGGCAAAGGAATATCTTGACAACCTTGTCAGCAACAATATAGACCAGGCCTTAGCGAGCCTTTATGAGGTAAAGGACAACACTCCGCAACCGTTGTCCGAGAAACGGCTGTCGGAAATACGCAAGACTTTGGAGACTTTCCCCGTCCTGAAATACAAGATAGACGAGGTGCTGCTATACAGCGACAGTGATACGGAGGTGAGATACACCTACGAATTCTTTGAGAAAGGCAAGAACAAGAAAATCCCCAATACGGTAAAGGCATCCGTGCATCCACGCAGAATAGGCAGTACATGGTATCTGACCATAGTGCCGGAGAAGGTGGAGAACAACTGGCAGGATGACTAAGCAAGAACCAAACACGTGAAAAATGGAAAAGACAATCTGTCTGTTTATAATGTTCATACAGGCGTTATGCCTGCCTGCCGCCGCCGCTGAGGATGAAACCGTGACATACAGCGAAATAAGCATCGGCGGCATACTGCCCGAAAACGGGAAAGAGATAACCTCGGCCACTGACCGTGAGATAATAATCAGCTTCACGGGAAGCGTGGTGGTGGACAAGGAGAAATCGGTATTCATGATGACAGATGCCGGCAGCCCGATGAAGTTTGAGAGCATAACAGCCCTTAACGACAGGCAATCTGTCTGGGGAATGTTCATACCAAGAGACTTGATGGCCAAGTCAACCGGCGGCATCAAGGTCAGAATATACGCCTATGACGGTAATGGGCTTCCCATACGAGGCAACAAGGGCGAATACACCGAGCTGACATATACCTGCTACTTGGGTGTTCCTGACATTATGGTCTCACCTGCCGATGAATATGTTGAGGCTCTCGAAGGTTTCACTTTCGCCTGTCAGGGAGGGATAGCCGTAAACAGCGACAATGATTCGGATATAATACTATATGGCAGCGACAAGACGACCGTAATACAGACAATTACTGCCGCCGACATCACGGGAACGGAAGAAGAGGGACAGGCGGGTTCACTTACTGCAAGTCTGAGTGATGCCGTCTCCGCACCAGGCTCTTATTGGCTCTACATTCCAAACGGATTCTTCCTGCTTGGAGAGGATAATATAAAGAGCAAATATATATGGAAGGAATACAAGATAGAGGACGCGGCACACAAATACGGTGTAACACTCGACCCGTTGAACGGCAGTGAGGTGGACAATCTTTACCGTATCAAGATAACATTCGACAACTGGAATTATGCGATACCTTACTACCGCAACAAGAAGAGCATTGTCATAACAGACAAGGACGGGAATACCGTCACCGAGGCGAAGGCTTCGGTAGAGGAGAACAGGAGCGAGGTGAACCAATGCGTCATAACGCTGGACACGCCCGTCAACACACCAGGAGAATATAATCTCGTAATTCCCGACTATGCGTTCATCCTCGATGAGAGTACAAACTACCACTCCGGCGAGATGCGTTTCACCTACAAGATAGTGGAGGGAGAAGACCCTGCCGCCAATGTCACGGTGAGACCGGCGGAAGGTGATGTGGAGTCGCTGGAGCGTATCGACTTGAGATTCAACGGAGTGGCGTTAGCCAGAATCGCAACGGGAGCGTCGCCGACAGCCGTTCTTACCGATAGTGAAGGCACGGAGATTGCCAAAGGTGAAATAAAACTCGGTACGTTATACACCGAACTGTATGTGTTGCTCGACCATAAGATAACCGAGCAGGGGACATACGAACTGCGGATTCCAGCCGGGACGATACGTCTGGACAACACGGTGTATGCGAAAGACATGACATACACATTCAGGATAGTAACCACAACCGGTATCACCAGAATAGAAACTATCCGCAACAGCAACCGTCCCATGGTCTATGACCTCACAGGACGCAACATAAAATCAATAAATGTTTCTGGTATTTACATTGTCAATGGGAAAAAATATATAACTGAATAAAACTAATTTTTTTTATAATCACTTGTTAAATAGCAGGCCGGAGGAGATGTTTTTGTGTTCGTGAGAATACCCATGGTCTCCTCCCTTTTATTCCAACGAGTTAATAATGCTGCTGTTAGCTTTGTCTATCACGTCAGAGTCTATTGTGTCAAGATATATCTGTGTCGTCTTTATGGAGTGATGTCCCATGCTGTCGCTTATCACCGCCAGCGGTATGTTCATCGTCTTGGCGATGCTTGCCCATGAATGACGTGCTACATACATGGTCAGTCCCGTGTCGATTCCGAGCGAAAGTCCAATGTTTTTCAGTTGTCTGTTTATCTCGTTCTGCTTGCTTCTATATTGTCTTGTTTCTGTTCCGTCTTCATCTGTGATAATGGGAAACATAAAAGGGTTGCCGTCATCGCTTCGGTGCTTGTCAGCTATCTCCTGCATACATCGCTCCCATTTTATCTTTATCACCTGACCGGTCTTTTTCCTCTTGTATGTCAGCACGCCTTTGTCCAAATCTTTCTTCCTGAGAAAAGCGATATCGACGAAAGACATCCCTCTTGTATAGAAGCTGAACAGGAACACATCCCTCGCCAGAACCGTCGTTTCCGACTTCAGGTCAGCGTTCTTGATTTTCTTTATCACCTCTATCGGCAAGGCCCTTTTCCTCGTCTTCCCAATGCCTGTATATACATATAAGAATGGATGGCAGTCCTGTATGATGCCGTCTGCTACCGCCTTGTTGTATACGGCCCTTAATATCCGCATATAGAAAGATACAGTGTTCATTCTCAATCCATTCTTCTTCAGATAGCACTCATAGTCTTTTATTGTTTCCTGTGTGATTTCATGAAGCGGAATGTCTTTCCCCTCACGGAAACGTGTGAAACTGTTCAGGGCAGAACTATATGTCTCCGCCGTGCGGTAATGACCTCCGGCATAGAGCTTATCTATCCTTTCTCTAATGAAGACAAACAGCGGCACATCTTTGTCCGCTTTACATACGCCACTCGTTACTCCGTTCTCATCCATCGTTATATGGATTTCCCGCTCTGTCTGCATCACAAATTCAGGAGGCAGCTCAATTTTAATAGTTATCATTTTCTTGAATTTATGTGAATTATTATCTTAAAAAACACAGTCGTGTGTTTTCTACAAAGTTATATAAAGTAACGCGAATTTGATGAATTTTCAATTCTTTTATCACCACACAGAGAAAAATCTTTACAATCAAAAATCGATTCTCTCCTGCTAACGAACGTTAAATAATGGTCTCGTTACTCATTTTCGACCTTAAAACCTCCCACCCCAAAACTCAAAATTCGTAATTCAAAACTCCAAAAGTGCCTCCGTTAGGAAAAAATCGGGTCGATTTTTGTCGAAATTTGGCGTCCGGGAAGACAGGGAAAAATGCCGTTTTTGTTCGATTTAACGTTTGTTTGCTTTCAACGGAGGCACTTTTAGACTCTGTTTTAGGCCGTTTTGGAGTGCAACGGAGGCTCCGTTGGAGTGCAAAAGTGCCTCCGTTAGCGTCTAACGGAGCCTCCGTTGCAATTTAACGAGACTAAAAACGCACTCAAAAACGGGTGTTTTTGGTAGAAAACGGAGTAAATATTTGATAATCAGAGCTTTAGCTCAAAATTGGCTAAAAAACCGTATTTTTGCGTTTTTGGGAGCGAATAAAGTTTTGTTTGAAAAAACGCGAGTTTTGAAGAGAAATTAGTAGTTTTTTTGCTAATTATCGCTCGCATATTTCTTCCCCCCTTGGGGGGATTAGAGGGGGGCTTTTTGTGGGATTAGAGGGACCCTTCAAGGCTCATTTAACACTTATCAACAGCGTGTTTAGTCCTTTTATAAGGATAAAAAATGTGTGGTTCGTGGTTTTTTAGTAATTTTGCAACACGACAATATCGTTGTGGAATACGATAGGATAAACGTAAGATTATGGATATAGAATATGTGATGAAGACTCTCAGAGTGAAGAAGGGACTGTCAGAGACAATCGGTATGGAGTTTCTTTCTACTCCGGAACCAGACACCTGTATGGCCAAAATGAAGGTGGATGAGCGTAACCGGCAGCCGTTCGGCTTCCTGAGCGGCGGCGCGTCGCTTGCCCTTGCCGAGAATCTTGCCGGCGTAGGCTCGCAGGCTCTGTGTCCCGACAAGCGTTGTGTGGGTATCAATGTGAGCGGAAACCACGTGCAGGCGGTGCGCGAGGGCAACACGGTCACGGCTCGCGGAAGACTACAGTTCAAGGGAAATACGCTCCATGTGTGGCATATTGAGATAACCAATGAGAACGGAGACCTTATCTCTACCGTGCAGGTGACGAACTATATACTTAATCCGGCTAAGTAAATGGCGGGATTTGCCTTATACAGACTGCCGCGGCAGACGCGCGTGAGGGTGATGGTGCAGATGCTGGGTGATGTGGAAACCATATCCGGCTGTGAGGAACTGAACGGTCGGGAGGGCTTTGTCTTTGCGCCATTCTGCCAGACTGATGCTGCGCCGCTGCTGTTGTTGAACCCCGACAGGGTTGAGGTGATGGAGCAGGACGAGGTGGGCCGCGACAAGGAGATACTGCGCCTGTGCGATGGAATGTGCAGTCTGAGAGAGACGGGCGATGCCGGAACAGATGCAGCGACATTGCGCGAATGTTATGGTGAGGACTTCTGCCGGTTTCATAAGGCTCTGAACGAGAATCGGTTCTGTAAGCTCGTACTTGCCCGTTGCGAGCATATCGATGCGCCACGGCAGTCACCCATCGGATTGTTTGCACGTGCCTGCCGTCTTTATCCTCGAATGTTTGTCGCCTTAGTGAGCACTCCGCAGAGCGGTACGTGGCTCATGGCGACGCCCGAGACACTGCTTTCTTCCGATGGACAGGGCCACTGGAAGACCATAGCTCTTGCCGGAACGATGGCTCTCGAGGGTGACAATCTTAGCTTCGACAACCCTTCCACGGCCAATGTCCAGGACATACGGTGGAGCCAAAAGAACATTCAGGAACAGCGATACGTAGCCACATATATAAGAAAATGCTTGGAACGTTACGCCATCGGCATAACCGAAGACGGCCCGAATACGTCGCGTGCGGCCAATCTCGTGCATCTTCGCAGTGATTTCGGCTTTCGGTTGAATGACGATTCGGCCGTAGGCAATCTTATCGCTGAGCTTCATCCCACACCGGCCGTGTGCGGAATAAAGAAGGACGAGGCCCGGCGGTTTATCATCGGCAACGAGTCTGCTCCGCGACGTTACTACTCAGGCTTCGCCGGTGAATTGTCAATTACGGGCGAGACCAATCTCTTCGTGTCGCTACGGTGCATGGAACTTCTCGCCGCCGGCTACGACTTGTATGCCGGAGGCGGCATATTGAAGGACAGCGAAGAGCAAAGTGAATGGGAAGAGACCGTAGCCAAGATGGCGACGATGAGGGAAATAATATTCAACGGAAAATAAAATAGATAGATGTTCTGTAATAAGGAAAATGTAAACATACTCACTTCGCTGCTTGTCAGCCATGGTGTCAGTCATGCGGTGGTGTGTCCCGGCAGTAGGAACGCACCCATAGTGCATAACTTGAACGAATGTCCCGGCATTCAGTGCCATGCCGTTACCGACGAACGCAGTGCGGGATTCTATGCTCTCGGCTTAGTCCTTGCAACCAGATTGCCCGTTGCTGTGTGCGTAACATCAGGCTCGGCGGTACTCAATGTGATGCCGGCCGTGGCCGAAGCGTATTATCAGCACTTGCCGATAGTGGTTATCTCGGCCGACAGACCCGCTGCATGGATAGACCAACAAGACGGTCAGACGCTGCCGCAGAGCGGTGTTCTCGGGCGGTTTGTGCGTGCGTCGGTGAGCCTTCCCGAACCTAAAGACGAGACGGAACGCTGGTATTGCAACCGGTTGGTGAACGAAGCACTTATCGCCACGCGCCGATACGGGGGCAGTCCGGTACATATCAATGTGCCGATAAGCGAACCGCTGTTCTGTTTCAACACAGAAAAGCTGCCCGACGAGCGCGTGATAACCTTCCTCGACGGTAGAAAGAATCCACAGGCATTGCTCGGTGAAGTGCGGGAAAAATTGCTCCGCTCGCACCGTCCAATGATAGTCTTGGGGCAGATGAAACTCCATGATACCTTTACGCTGCCCTATGACGAAATCTACCGTTATATCCCCGTAATCGCCGAAGCTCTTTCCGTGCCTTGCGATGCCTCGTGTGTCGACACCGCTTTGGCCTTGATAGAGAATGATGAAGAAGCGTTTGCACCCGATTTCATTATATATATAGGTGGAATGGTGGTGAGCAAGCGGCTCAAACAGTTCTTGCGCAGGTGCCGGAATGCCGAGACTTGGGTGATGAACGAGGATGGAGCAGTGACAGATACGTTTATGAATCTGTCGAAAGTGGTTGTCGGCAGTTGCGAGGATGTGCTTAATTGCATGGTCGAAATTATGGAAGAGCGTGAATCCTGCTTGTTTGACGAGGATTCTTGCTCATGTGTTAACGCTTCTGATTTATCAGATAATATATCTGAAAAGGTTGATTTTGCATCGCGTTGGAACAGTCTTCTGAGCCGCGTGTCAGAAGAGTTGCTCAAAAAGACACCGTCAACGGCGCAGGCTGCGGTCGTAAAAGAATTTGAAGACCAACTCTATGATTTTGACAGATTAAACTGCACCGTGCATTACGCCAATAGTATGGCAGTGCGTCTGGCCTGTCTTCACGCTCCGCATCACATCTGTTGCAACCGCGGACTCAACGGAATCGAGGGCAGTCTGTCTACTGCCGCTGGTTTTTCATTGTCTGGGGAAGAGACCTATTGTGTCATCGGCGACCTCAGTTTCTTCTATGATCAGAATGCGCTTTGGAACACCTCGCTCAACGGTTCGTTGCGTATCTTGCTGCTGAACAATGGCGGTGGCGGTATATTCTATGGCTTGAAAGGATTGTCTGAGAGTCCTGCTTGCGACCGATACATCGCTGCCAGACATAATACCACGGCTAAAGAAATCTGCCGGCAGTATGGCGTGAAGTACCTAAAAGCCGATATCGGTAATATGAAAAAGAAGATTTCAAAGTTCATTACCTGTGAGAGCGAACGCCCGGTGTTGCTCGAAGTGAATCTATTAAAATGAGGATTGAGGATACCTGAATAAAAAAATAAGACATATATCACCCCCTTCCATCTTATATCTGTAGTGCCTTCCCCCCTTGGGGGATTAGAGGGGGCTAAAAATACAAAAGAATATGGCAAAAAGAGAATGGAAAACGATTGAGGGTTTCGACTTTAAGGAAATCCTGTTTGAAGAGTATAATCACATCGCGAAGATAACAATCAACCGCGAAAGGTACCGTAACGCATTTACGCCGCTCACCACTTGGGAGATGTCGCAGGCTTTCGCCTTTTGCCGTGAAGCCCAAAACATACGCGTGGTGCTGCTCACCGGAGCAGGCGACAAGGCTTTCTGCTCGGGCGGCGACATGAACGTGAAAGGTCGCGGAGGCTATGTGGGCACTGACGGAGTGCCCCGTCTGAATGTGCTTGATGTGCAAATGCAGATCCGTAGGTTGCCAAAGCCGGTCATTGCGATGGTAAACGGCTACGCAATCGGCGGCGGACACGTGCTGCACGTGGTGTGCGACCTGACTATTGCGAGCGAAAACGCAATCTTCGGACAGACCGGTCCGAAGGTCGGGAGCTTCGATGCAGGCTTCGGTTCGTCGTATCTCGCACGCATAGTGGGTCAGAAAAAGGCGCGCGAGATATGGTTCTTGTGCCGCCAATACAGTGCTGCCGAGGCTGAGCGCATGGGGCTTGTAAACAAAGTCGTGCCGTTTGACAGGCTCGAAGATGAGTGCGTGGAGTGGGCTGAGACTATGATGGAACGTTCACCGTTAGCACTTCGCATGATAAAGGCGGGTTTGAATGCTGAGCTCGACGGTCAGGCAGGCATACAGGAGCTTGCGGGCGATGCCACAATGCTGTATTACACGATGGACGAAGCGCAGGAAGGCGGACGCGCATTCCTTGAGAAACGCAAGCCGGACTTCGAACAATATCCGATTCTTCCGTAGCCCTCCTGCCCCCCAATGGGGGGATTAAAAAATTGCTGTAGCTCCATATCACTCTTAAAAACATCACCTATAACTCCATATAACACCAAGCAATGAACTACAAAATCGACATTTCGGAGCGCGTCCTGCATTTCAAGCAACCGGCAGGCACATCACGCGGTGTCTATAACACACGCCGTTCGTGGTTCGTCACCATTACAGATAAAAGCCGTCCGGGGCGTAAAGGCGTTGGAGAATGCGCTCCGTTGCCCGACCTCAGTTGCGATGCCATACCCGAATATGATGTGAAGTTGCGTGAGATATGCGACCGCTTCGAATGTTCCGGCACGATCGATTACGACCTGTTGCGTCCTTATCCGTCAATGCTTTTCGGTTTGGAGACGGCGCTTCTCCATCTGAATGCCGGTTCGCCGCGCCTCTTCGACACTCCGTTCAGCCGTGGCGAAGTGGGCATACCCATTAACGGACTCGTATGGATGGGCAATTTCGATGAGATGCTGGCACGGCTCGACGAGAAAATCCGGCTCGGCTTCCGTTGCGTTAAACTGAAAATCGGAGCTATCGACTTCCAAAAAGAACTTGCATTGATACGTCGCATAAGGGAGAATTTCAGTCGGCAACAGATAGAACTGCGTGTGGATGCCAACGGAGGCTTTTCCGTTGACGACGCTCCTGGGCGTTTGGAGCTGCTCGCCCGTTATGACATTCACTCCATAGAGCAGCCCATCAAGCAGCATCAATGGCGGGAAATGGCACGTCTGTGCAAGACTTCTCCCGTCCCGATAGCCCTTGATGAGGAACTTATTGGGGTGAACGACCATGATCAAAAGGTAGCCCTTCTCGACACCATCCGTCCCTCATACATCATCCTGAAGCCCTCCCTGCACGGCGGTATGCACGGTTCGGAAGAGTGGGTAAGGCTCGCCTGTGAGCGCGGCATAGGCTCGTGGATAACCAGTGCGCTCGAAAGCAACGTCGGACTGAATGCCATTGCGCAGTTCACCGCCCACATCTACGGCTCCCATATCACCATGCCGCAGGGCTTGGGAACGGGACTTCTCTTCACCGACAACATCCCGGTGCCGCTCGAAATAGGGGGCGACGAGCTGTGGTATACGGAATAAAAGGCTTAAATGACAATACATTCGAATGCCCCCTTATACCATTTTTAAGTTCTGATTAAGATAAATACGTTGTAATAAATTATTTTTTTTAATTATCCGATACGTTATTAAATATTTTTTCATATATTTGCACCATTCATACGCAGAAGTCCCGAAAGGGTGGAAGCGTGGGATGACATATATTGGAAAAGCGTTTACTTGACGCTTTGTCTTTGACTCTTCAAAGTCTCGCAAACTTGAATCCGTCATAAAGCAAAGCAATGGTAGATGCCTATGGGGTATGTATTAATGCCGTCTTTGGCGTGTCTGTATGTTTACAGATACATTCTTTGGCATATACATATTCAGCGTGGGCTTCTGCGTTGCTCGTTCTTGACGGATTGGGCAATGCGAGACGCCTTGAAGAGTGGGACGAGCGACAGGCACAGCACCCACGCTTTTTTGTATGTGTGCTACAATAATCTATTACAAAATCTTCTTATTAAGGGTGCCGGTAGGAACTAATACAATAATGAAATGAAAAAAGTATTCTTAATGGCTATCGCTCTTATGTCGGTAGTAATGGTGCAGGCACAGGTAAAAGAGGACATTGCAATCAGTCAGAAACACGCTGAGAACCTGCAAACTCTGTGTGATGATTATTCCAAAGGTAAGGCTACCGGTTTCTCAAGTGTCGACGGTTACGGCAAGGCTGTGTATGATGCGGCAGTCTTCGCAATAGCCAACAGCGTGCAGTTGGAGAACCTTTACAAGCGTCAGATTGGCGAGACAAAGGACGGAGTAACTGATGTAACTATCACAAAGCCAACTCTCGACGAGTGGATAGCACTTGGAACAACCATCGCCGGAGAAGCCGCAGCCATCAAAGCAGCTACTGACAACGTGGAAGCTGCATCAAACGAAGCAAAGGCTGCAAGCGAGACAGCTACTAAAGAGAAGAATCCGATGAAGGCTGCAAAGACTGCAAAAGCAGCGAAGGCAGCAGCGGCGGTTATTGAATTTGGCAATGCAGCCACTCCTATTCTTGTAGAAGAGAGTACTTTGCAGGCTAAGGCCGTGCAGCAAATCATAGAAACTCTCAAGTCGGGAAAGAATCTGTAATGAGACGGATCTTATTATTCGCATTGACGCTTGTGTGTGGTCTTCAAGGCTACGCACAAGCCGATACGCGCCCGGTTGTGGGTGTTGCCGCCTTCACGTGCGACCAAGAGAGCCCTTATGTGGGGCTTGTGACCGAGAAAGTCGTGGAGATGCTCACGGGCACGAGGCGATTCAGAGTGGTAGATCGTACCAGCCGGGACAAGATAAACGAAGAACTGGAACTGCAAAAGAGCGAGAGTTTCATTGACAGCAAGAACCTTGTGGAGCAGGATGTAGCTGTTGCCGCCGAGAAGATGATAACCGGGCACATCGTCAAGATACCCGTTTATCGGATTAAGAACGGCGACGGTTCGACACGAGGCTACAAGGCAAGCGTGGCATTCCAGATGAAAGTGGTGGATGTGGCAACCGGACTGAGTACCGAGGCTACGAGCTTTCAGGGTAAGACTGGACACGAATGCCTCTCGCCGGAGAGTGCGGTAACAGAGGCGATGATGTCGTTGCAGACGGATATATACGACTATTTCAGGCTGAATTTCCCTGTAACGGCGCGCATAAGTCGCATACTCGCTGAGAAAAACGGCGTAGCTAAGACACTGCTCGTGTCTGCGGGAAAGGCACAAGGAATATCCGTTGGCTGCAAATTCACTGTTGAAAGCATCGAGACAATCGATGGCCTGCCTTATCCTGTGCCTATCGGAACAATCGAAGTGAAGCGCATAGCCGGAGATATCTTCTCTGAATGCGAGGCCGACAAGAAGACCGGCACTGCCATAGCGGATAAGTTTAGGGGCGGCTCGGAAATGATATGCAAACTCATAATTAACAAATAAGCCTATTCATAATCAATAAATAAGCCTATGAAACGTATAATATTATTTGCAGTTTTCATACTTGGCATCGTCTCAACAGCCTGCGCTCAGTATCAGACAAACGTACTTTCGTCGACAAATACGGCTGTAAAACTGAGGTGTACCGGTTATGCCAAAAACAAGAAAAAGGCACTCGCTGAAGCTGAACTCGCTGCGATAAAGGCAGTATTGTTCCACGGTATTGACAATACGCAGAGTCAAACGGCACTGATTCCGACAACCGAGCAGGAGGCGATGAAGAAGCATAAGAGCTATTTCAACAACCTTTATTCAGGCGGTTATCGGGATTTCATTTCCTCGTCTGAGATAGTTCAGCCTTTCTCTAAGGACATCAATAAGCGTAAGAACATAGTCGTTGATGTTACGGTGAAGGTGCGTGTGCTGCGTGAGGATCTGGAGAAGAACGGCGTAATAAGACGGTTCGGACTATAATACTGTTGCAACATGAAAAAGATAATATTAACATTGATAATGTTTGTTGGTCTTTTGGCATCTGCCAATGCGCAACAAACGGTGACGGTACAGCCCAAGATAATGGTTGTTCCGTTTGTGAAGGAGGGCGAGGACATACGCAATGTACTTGAGAACGATGTAAACAAGCGAATTGTGCTTACGAAGATAAAGGAGGCGTTCGACAGCCGTGGATTCACAACCATAGACTTTCTCGGCAGGCTGAAGGCCCTGTCAAAGGCAAACGGATTGGCTATGGATAACCAATCTGACCTGAAGACAATGATAATCCAGCAGTCGGGAGCGGACATCTATGTGGATGCGGAGATTGATGTGGTACTCTCCGGCAGTGGCAACGGCGTGAAAGTTATCATGACGGCGTATGACATATCAACCGGAAACTCCCTGGCCAACAAGGTGGGGGATAGTGGCAAGTTCTATACCGACGACATCGGGCGACTCGCTTCGAAAGCCGTTGAAGGACAGGCTGACGCTTTTCTCAACGTGATGCAGACGAAATTCAATGACATTGTGACAAACGGACGCTCTATAAATGTTACTATAGGATTTGCGCAGACATCGCAATATTCTATGTCGAGCGAGGTTGGAGCGAATGGTTTTGCTTTGTCTGACGAGATTGAGATGTGGATGAGCGAGAACGCATATAAGGGAAACTACCACATACAGGGTACTACCGAAAAGCAAATGATATTCGACGACGTGCGTATTCCTTTGAAAGACGACAACGGCAACAACTACAACATCAACAAGTTCGGACTGAAATTTATGATGTTTGCCCGCAAGATGGGGTTGCAGATAGGCCGTGACATAAGCAACAATACACTGATTATAACCATAAAATAACATCACAAGAACTATGAAAAAAATATTAATTCTCGCCGTATTCCTTGTTTCGCTCATGCCGTCGCGGGCACAAAACGAAGTGATAAACATGGCTTTGGCTGTACCCCGGCAACAGATGACTGCCAATGCGGCCGTTCTGCGTGTGCTGAAAAGCAAACTCTCGGCGGCTCTTGCGGCAGGCGGTTGCGCGCAGACAGACTATGGCGGCATAGTCATCTCGCCTATGACGACCGTCTCGGGTAAGCAAATGATAGAAGGCGGTATGCGGACAATCAGCGTTTATGATGTGAATCTCACAGTGTCGGTGTCGAATATTATCAGTGGCACGGGCTTCAACACCATGAGTATGGACTTGCGTGGCGAGGGATATTCGGAACGTGAGGCTTTGATGTCGGCAATAAACAAGATGTCGAACAATGACGCGCGTCTCGTGAAATTTTTCTTGGAAACGCGCCGTAAGATAGTGGATTATTATACGGGCAACCGCAAAAGCATCATGACGCAGGCAAAGACGCTCGCTAATATGCAACAATATGATGAGGCTTTGGCTCTACTTTCGTCCTATCCAATGAACATCAGCGGATATGACGAGGTTGCCAATGCGATGACAGACATATATGATATGTATATGCGCGATGTTTGCAGCCAGCTCTTGCAGCAGGCAAATGGAGCTTTCGCTGCAGGAAACTACGAAGAAGCGATAGCGAGTCTGAACGTGATAGATATGCAGAGTCCGTGCGCCGGCGATGTCCGTACGCTGACAGAGAAGATAAAGCGAGAGGTGGATGCAGAGAAGCGGCAAGCCATAGAGCTGTATCTTCAGGAGATGCGCACTGCCGCAGACATTCAGAAACGGCGCGTCAAGGCCATCGAGAACATTGCTGTGGCATACTATCAGAACCAGCCTGATTTTTATTTCGTATTCTGATTATCCTGTAACAGAGGGCGGTAGATATGTAGTAAGGAGTAAAGAGGGTAAGTAGTAAAAGGCGTATCAGTATCTTGATGCGCTTTTTTTCGTGTATTTTCGGTATAAAAGAAGAATTAATTCTGGGCAACGTACCGTTTCTGCCGTATTTATCTTACTTTTGCAAAAAGGACGGTATCTCGACTTCCTGTATTAGATATACAGAGGCGTGGCGGATGATGTGGAAATCCGACAACAATACTTTCGGAACATATCCACATCCGTATGGTAACGCAAGACTACTTTATGACAAAGGCAATATGACAATAGAACAGTTTTTAGAAGAATGGAATAACGGTTCCGACAGGCTGCTCGTACACACCAGCGGAAGCACAGGCGCGCCCAAACCGATGTGGGTTGAGAAGCGGAGGATGCTGAACAGCGCGCGCATCACGTGCGATTTCCTCGGCTTGCACGGCGGCGACACAGCTCTGCTCTGTATGTCGTTAGACTATATCGCGGGCAAGATGATGGCGGTGCGGTCGGTGGAACGCGGATTGAAGCTGACGGAAATTGAGCCTTGCGGACATCCGATGGCATCGTTCGTAAGCCGTCCCGACACTTTCCCCGATGGCGGTTTCGACCTCGTCGCGATGGTTCCGATGCAGGTATATAACAGTTTGCAGGTGGCAGAAGAGGCGGAGTTGCTTCGTAAGACACGCCATCTGATAATCGGTGGAGGCGCAATCGATGACGGATTGGAGTGTCGGTTGCAGACCTTTCCCCATGCGGTGTGGAGCACGTATGGCATGACCGAGACCTTGTCGCATATCGCCCTGCGGCGCATTAACGGTGCGGATGCGAGTCCGTATTACGTGCCTTTCGAATCGGTCAGCGTGTCGCTGAATGCCGATGGGTGCTTGGTGATAAACGCTCCGCTTGTCTGTGCCGGATCATTGACTACCAACGACATTGCCGAGATAGCCCCTGACGGCCGCGGTTTCCGCATTCTCGGGCGCAAAGACAACGTGATTTGTTCTGGCGGAATAAAGATTCAAGCCGAGGAAGTGGAGCGTTTGCTGAAGCCATACATACGCGTACCTTATATAATAACTAAGAAGCCTGATAGCAAGTTTGGCGAGATTATCGTCCTTGTGGTGCAGTCTGATGGTGCAGAAGGCGCTCTCGCTGATATGGAAGCCATTGAGGCAACCTGCCGTCAAGTACTTCCCAAGTTTTGGCAACCGCGTGAATACATCTCGATGGAACGTATTCCTATGACTAAAACAGGCAAGCTGAAAAGGAATATCTTATAAGGCTTCAATGGTTATCAGAAATATTTAATGTTTTGTGTGTGGCATCAAATAATATCTTGGGTTATTCATTGATTTTTGTGATTAACTCCGTTGGTGTCAACATCTCCATCTTGGCAAAAGCAAACCATTTCTTGCCTAAATCCTTAATGGACGCACCGATATGATATACGACATCATCAATGCATAAGAATCTGTCGTGTGATTTACGGAACGCACTCACATTGATGGGTGGATATTGGCTGTTGTGTTTGTTAATATCAAGTTGTAGTTGCTGGCTTATCTGTTGAGTATATATGTCGGCAGTTACCCCCTTGTCTCTTTTGTCCAGCAAAGTGAGAACTGTTTCATCCACATAGTTGTCTATCAGGACAATGCTTCTTTTGGCACTCTTTACCAAGTCTGAAACGAACGTGTAGGCATCATATATTTGTCCGTCATAGAATATTCCCTGTTTAGGCTGAACACTTCCTTCCTCAAGTCTACGGAACACTTCATCAATGCGCTTATCTGATTCTTGTTGATGTTGCATCATTTCAAGTTGATGGTATTCTATGGTAGACAATCTTTTGAATATATCTGCATTGTTAATCAAGAAATGGCGCATGGACACGAATGCGTCCATAATACGAATGCTGACACGAATGGCTGTTTCACTTCTTAAGACAGAGGCTAACATAGAAACTCCCTGTTCTGTAAATGCAAATGGACAGACCGTAGAATGCTTGAGACTACTGAACCGGTCGCAATTTGCGACCAGTTCTTGGAATTCATTTTGTGTTAGTTGAAATCTGAAGTTCCCGGGAAACCTTAGAAGATTACGGCGGACTTGCTCGTTAAGTCGTTTAGTCTCGACGTTATATAAGTCTGCAAGGTCTCTGTCCAATATTACTTGGACACCACGGATTGTCAATATTCTATTTTCTACAGGAGATAACCGGTCGCAATTTGCGACCGGTTCACCATTGCTTACTGTTATACTTTTTTTCTCTGCCATTATATTCTCACTTCGGGGTAGTCTACAATTATAATATCCGAAATCTCGACTTGTAATAATCGGGATATCTGTATATTATTTATTTAACGTACAAAAATAGCACTTTTACATAAAATATTCACATAAAGTAATTAATGTTTGAGGAATTTTCGAAATAATATTGATTAAAAATCATATTATTATATCATTTCTGCCAATTATTGGTGGTATGTAGAATCTATTGAAAGGTTGAAAAACAATAAACATTATAAAGTGAGGTATTTATCTGAAAATATAAATATGATAATGCGATTAAATTGTCTTTAGGTTGCCATCCCTGCCGGTTTAGATTCTCGTTATAATTCTCTTGCGAAAAAATATAGCTATAATTTGCTCTAAAACAGGCTTAATTAGAGGAAATTATAGCTATAATTTTATGCTGTCAGTATCTTGTTGATTTTCAAACAAATAGCGGCTTGACGGAAAGAACGCGCAGAACTGTGCAGTACTAAGCCCTGAATACTCAAGTAATCAGCCCTGAATACTCGAGTAATCAAGCCCGAAATACTCGAGTAATCAAGCCCGAAATACTCGAGTACTACACCCGAAATACTCGAGTACTGCACCCGAAATACTCGAGTACTGCACCCGAAATACTCGAGTACTGCACCCAAATTACTTGAGTACTACACCTGGAGTACTTGAGCGTTAAGGTCAAAATGCTTGCAAAGCAGATTGTGGTGAGATGGAACAGAACGTAAAAGAAACGGCGGGTGGAACTAAAAACAGTAGAAGTCGAGGGCTTCCTTGATGTCCTTTTCCGTTGCGGTCTGGTTGATGCGGATGTCTCCGACGTTGCCGAGCAGGGTGACGTTGATTTCGTCTCCACGGTTTTTCTTGTCGTGGTGCATAAGGGCAACCAGCTCGTCGTAGTCGTCGCAGGTGATGGGCAGCGTGCCGTAGATGTCGCGGATGTAGCTTACGGTCTGGCGCATCTTGTCGGTGGGGAAGCCCGTCTGTACGGAACTCAAGTATAATTCGCAAATAAGTCCATACGCAACGGCGTATCCATGCAGTATGGGATTGCGTTTCAATGCCCATGATTCGAATGCGTGTCCGAAGGTATGACCGAGGTTCAGTGCCTTGCGTATGCCGTGTTCGTGCGGGTCTTCGGTTACGATGCGTTCCTTCACAGCCACCGAGTCGGCCAGCATACGGCTCAGACGCTCGTGCTGTTCGGGTGTTGAAAGGTCGCAGATGTCGAAGGATATAAGCTCGGCCCACATTTGGTCGTTGCTTATCAAGCCGTGTTTCAGCATCTCGGCGTAGCCCGAACGGATGTTCTCATCATCAAGGGTAGAAAGGAAATGGGTGTCGAGAATGACGGTTTTTGCGTCGTTGAAAACTCCGATTTCATTCTTCAGACCGTTGAAGTTGATTCCCGTCTTGCCTCCGACGCTCGCGTCGACCATCGCCAATAGGGTGGTGGGGATGTTGATGAAGTCGATGCCGCGCTTGAATGTGGATGCGGCGAAGCCTCCGAGGTCGGTTATCATGCCGCCTCCGAGATTTATCATGCACGAGTGGCGTGTCCCCCCGCCGTCGCCAAGTTTCTTCCAAACGTGGGCGATGCTTTCCAAAGTCTTGTTAGTATCGGTAGAGCCGATGGTTATCACGTGTGCATTTTTCAAGCAGAATAGCTCGTTAAGCGGTTTCATGCACTTCTCGCGTGTGGTGTCGTCTGCCAATATGAAGATTCGGTCGTGTTCACATTCTGCCAGCGCTTCTGTCAAGTCGAACTTGAAATTCTTTGTTATTATAACCTTTTGGCTCATGGGATATGATTTTATATTACTGTCTGTGATGTCCCCTCGTTGTGCATCATTATGCCTTGGCAATGTGTCGGCGATGTCGTTTGAGGATAATGCAAAGTTAAAAAAAAATATTACTTCCCATTGATTGGAAAGTAATACTTTATGGATTTTTTGCAGAAAAAACTTACATTTTGCGCACTTTGTAGGGTTGGTGTGCAACAATAAGGAGGCGGTAGACAGGGAGTTCGGGAGTTCAGAAGTCCCGAACTCTAATCCTCTCAGAGGGGGAGGAACCAGCAGATGTGAATACGACAAAGGAGACAGTAGATGGGAATTGGAGTATTGTCTGAACTCCTGAACTCCAGTCTACAGTCTCCTTACTTCTTACTTCTTGCCCCTTACTCTTGAAAATCAGTTGTCCTTCCAGAATGCCGGAGTGAAAATTACAAGTACGGTGAACAGTTCCAAACGCCCTACAAGCATTAGGAAAGAACACATCCACTTGGCGAATACCGGCAGTTGGCTCCATGACATCGTAGGGCCGATTTCCAGTCCGAGCGTCGGACCGACATTGCCGAGGCAACTGAGGGTGATGGTTATGGAGTTGGTATTGTCTATTCCGAATGCAATCATTGTGAAAGAGCATACGAAAGCGAGTACGAGATAAAGCGATAGGAAGGCTAAGAGGGTGACGCGCTTGGACTGCATCACGTTACTTCCGTTTATCTTCAAGGGCAGTACGGCATTGGGATGGAGTATCTGTCGGAACTCATTACGGATGTTCTTCAAAAGCATCACGCCGCGAATGCTCTTTATACCGCCGCTCGTGGAGCCTGAACAACCGCCGAAGAACATACAGACGGCAAGCAATATCCACGTTACATGAGGCCATGTGGCCGCGTCGTCGTTATACAATCCTGTTGTTGTGATGAACGATACGACCTGAAAGATGGCGCATCGGAACGCCTTCTCTATGTCATATCCGTTGCGGAAGATAAGCTCTGCCATTATGAATAGGGAGATGAGCGTAACAAGAGAGACATAGAAGCGGAACTCGGCATTGCGGAAAAGGTCGCGGATGCGCAACTTGGCTACGGCAAAATATAATAATGTGAAATTGACTCCGGAAAGGAAGCAGAACAGTGTGCAGACGTATTCCTCTGCCGGAGACCTGAACGTGGCGAGACTTCCGTTGGTAGTACCGAACCCTCCCGTGGCTGTACTGGTCATAGCGTAGTTCACGGAGTCAAACCAGTCCATACCGCATCCCATATAGCAGAACATACAGGCAATGGTTAGTACAAGATAGACAACCCATATCCACTTCGCTCCCGTGCTGAGACGTGGGTGCAGTTTGCTGCGGAGCGGGCCGGTGGCTTCGGCGGAAAAGACCTTCACCGTACCGCCGACCATCGACGGGAGTATGGCAATGGTGAAGAAAACGATACCCAGTCCGCCTATCCATTGCGTGAGCGAGCGCCAGAAGAGCAGTCCTTTAGGCAGCGATTCCACATCGTCTATGATTGTCGCGCCGGTGGTTGTGAAGCCCGACATGGTCTCGAAGAAAGCGTCGGTAAATGACAGATCGGTCAATCCCCCAATCATAAAGGGCATCATTCCAAAGAGAGAGAACATCACCCATGCCACCGTTACAACGAAATAAGCGTCGCGCCGGCTCATGTTGTTGTCGGCATTGCGGCCCAATATGCGCAGTGTCACGCCGCAAATGACGGTTATCAGTATTGAGATGAAGAATGAATAGGTGTCCTGACCTTTATAATATATGGCCATGAAAAGGCACCATAACATCAGCGATGCTTCTAAGAGCAGCAGCGAACCGAATATTTTTGATATGAGTTTGGCGTTCAGCATGGCGTTAAATGAATAGTTTCTCCACTTTCTTCACGTCGGCGTTGTGGCAGAAAACGACAACGTTGTCGCCGGCTTCAATCTGCGTATTGCCGGAAACAAGCATTCCCTCGCCGTTTCTTACGAGTCCACCGAAAGTCATTCCGCGCGGAATGGTAAGCTCCTTCACGGGCTTCTGTGTAACCTTAGAGCCTTGAACGGGCACAAATTCGGCCACGTCGGCGTTGGCGGTCATGAGAAATCTCACATTGTGGACGTTTGCGTCGAGCATCATCTGATAAATGTGCGAAGCCGCTATCACCTTCTTGTTTACGATAGTACCGATATCTAAACTCTCGGCCATGTTCACATAGTCGAGGTTTTCGACCATTGCGACGGTCTTTCTTACACCCATCTGCTTTGCCGACAGGCAGGCGAGAATGTTCGTTTCGGCGTTCTCGGTGAGTGCGACGAAAGCCTGATGACTTCTGATTCCTTCCTCCGAGAGCAATGAAAGGTCGCGTCCGTCGCCGTTTATTACAAGCGCATCTTCCGACTCAAACAGCTCGTTGAGTTCCTCACAACGGTGTTCGTTCTGCTCGATAATTTTGACGTTCATGTATTCGGGCATTATGTTGACGCTGCGCACGGCCGTTGTACCGCCTCCCATAATCATTACGTTCTTCACGTCTACATAATGTTCTTTGCCGACAATCTTCCTTATATAAGGTATGTAGTTCTTTGTCGTCATGAAATAGGCCAGGTCATAGAGTTTCAACTCATCGTTACCGCCCGGTATAATGGTGTCCATGCCGCGCTTGATGGCCACTACATGATACGGGTCATCGGCTCCGCTGATTTCCCTTAGCGGCTTGTTCAGAATCTCGCAACTCTCCCTTAGCTTTATTCCGAGCATCACAAGAGCGCCCTGATAGACATCCCATCGCTGCCGGACCCACGACATTTTCAGTCCGTTTACTATGTCAACGGCAGCAAGACTCTCTGGATAGATGAGCGAACTGATGCCCAGATTTTTGAAAAACTCCTCGTTTTCGGGATTTATGCATTCGTAGTTGTCTACTTTTGCCACGGTTTTTTGCGCCCCGAGAGCTTTCGCCATAGAGCACGCCATCATGTTGGTGCTCTCGTCGGGAGTTACCGCAATGAAGAGGTCGGCTGCCGCCACGCCCGCTTTTCGCAGCGTGTTGAGGCTCGTAGGAGATGCCGCCATTGTGAGCAAATCGAAGTCCCGGTTTATCTTCTCAAGGTTTTCGATGTTGCTGTCAATCAGTGTTATGTCGTAATTGTTACGCGACAACAGCTTTGCAAGGTATGTTCCGATAGCGTATGCGCCTGCGATGACGATTTTCATAGTCTTATTGTTTTTTTAATTGCGGCTGTATCAATGCCGGTTATGTGCTTCAGTTCGGCCACGGTTCCATGTTCTACGAATTCATCCGGTAATCCCATACGGTGGATTTCGGGGTGGAATCCGTTGTCGTTCATCCATTCCGTAACCGCTGTTCCGAGTCCGCCGTCGCGTACACCGTCCTCGATGGTGATGATGCGCTTGAAGTTTTGCGCCACCTCCGTGAGTATTTCGGTGTCGATGGGCTTCAGATAGCGCATATCATAGTGCGCCACACTGATGTCGCAGCCATCCTTTTGCAGTTCGTCGATGGCTTTCGCGACATCGTTTCCTAGTGTTCCGATGCTCAGAACCGCCACATCCTTGCCGTCGCGGAGCTTGCGGCCTTTGCCGACAGGAAGCTCTTCGAGCGGACATTTCCAGTCTACGAGTACGCCGTTGCCCCTCGGATAGCGTATCACGAAAGTACCTTTGCCCTCTGTCTGGGCTGTAAACATCAGCTTGCGCAGCTCGTGTTCGTCCATCGGAGCTGCTATAGTGAGGTTAGGAACAGGTCTTAACGCAGCCATATCGAATACTCCATGATGCGTCGCACCGTCTTCGCCTACGAGTCCCGCACGGTCGAAACACAGTACAACCGGCAGGTTCAGTATAGCCAAATCATGTATGATGTTGTCGAACGAGCGTTGTGCGAAAGCGCTGTATATATTGCAGAAGGGGATAAGACCGTCCTTTGCCATTCCCCCCGAGAATGTAACGGCATGGCCTTCGGCTATTCCCACGTCGAATGTCCGGTCGGGCATGGCCTTCATCATGATGTTCATAGAACACCCGCTCGGCATTGCCGGAGTTACGCCTACTATGCGGGGATTCTGCTCCGCCAGCTCAAGCAACGTGTTGCCGAACACATCTTGGAACTTCGGAGGTATGCCTTTGGTGTCCTTAACGATGCGTTCGCCAGTCTCTGGGTCGAATGTTCCCGGCGCGTGCCACACGGTAGCGTTCTCTTCGGCAGGCTTATATCCCTTGCCTTTCGTTGTGTGCAGATGCAGCAACTTGGGGCCTTTCATGTCTTTTATCATGTTCATGATGCGCACAAGTTCCTTTACATCGTGCCCGTCGAACGGTCCGAAGTAACGTATGTTCATTCCCTCGAAGATGTTCTGCTGATGCGAAAGTGCCGATTTCAAGGCATTGTTAAGGCGCAAGATGCCCTTTCTCCGATCGTCGCTAAGAAGTCCTTTTGAGTTCAGCCAACGTGAAACTTTGAATCTTATCCGGTTATATGTCTCGTTGGTGTCAAGGTTCAAGAGATATTTCTCCATGCCTCCTACAGCCCGGTCGATAGACATATCATTGTCGTTGAGGATGATAAGCAGGTCGTTAGGGCTTGAAGAAACATTGTTCAAGCCCTCGAATGCAAGTCCGCCGCTCATCGCTCCATCGCCTATCACTGCCACCACGTGGCGATTGGGATTATCTGTGAGCTGTGCGGCGACAGCCATTCCGAGTGCTGCCGATATGGAATTAGACGCGTGTCCGCAAGTGAATGAGTCGTATTCGCTTTCCAATGGCGATGGGAAAGGCATTATTCCGTGTAGTTTTCTGTTCTCGCAGAACCTTTTACGGCGGCCTGTCAGAATCTTATGCCCGTAGGCCTGATGCCCCACATCCCACACTATGCGGTCCTCTGGAGTATTATATACATAGTGCAAAGCCACCGTAATCTCGGTAACACCTAAGCTCGATGCCAGATGACCGGGATTCTCCGAGACTTCCCTTACTATGTCCTCCCTTAGTTCCTCGCACACTTCCGGCAGGTCGTTGATGCTTAGTTTCCGCAGGTCGGAGGGATAATCTATGTTGTTTAGCAGTCTGAGTGGCTTGTCGCCAATCAGTTTTTGACATTGCTTTGTTTGTTCTGCCATTCTATTCTGCTGATAGAAATTCTTCTATATTGTATTGTCCTGTATCAAATATAACGCAGTTTCACCTTATTTATTATCGTATGCGTGCTGCGGATAGTCGATGGTGAAATGCAGTCCGCGGCACTCCTTGCGCTCGATGGCCCATCGTGTGATGAGATAGCCCACGTTTATCATGTTGCGGAGCTCGCAGATGTCGCGGCTCGCCTTCACGCGCTTGAACAGTGCTTCGGTCTCTTCGTAAATTAAGTCGAGGCGATCCCACGCGCGTTTCAGGCGCAGGTCGCTGCGCACTATGCCCACATAGTTGGACATTATCTCGTTCACCTCCTTCACACTCTGCGTTATCAGCACCTTCTCCTCATTGGTCATGGTGCCCTCGTCGTTCCATTCCGGCACCTCGTCGTTGAACTTATACTCGCCGATATGCTCCAGACTGTGCTTTGCCGCAGTCTCGGCGTAGACAACAGCCTCGATGAGTGAGTTAGAGGCAAGGCGGTTTCCTCCGTGCAATCCCGTGCAAGAGCACTCGCCGATGGCATACAGCCGCTTGATGCTTGAGCATCCGTTCAGGTCAACCTTGATGCCGCCGCACATATAATGAGCAGCGGGGCGCACGGGGATGTAATCTTTTGTTATGTCGATACCGATAGTCTTGCACTTATGGTATATGTTAGGGAAGTGTTTCTTTGTCTCTTCCGGATTCTTATGCGTAACGTCCAGACACACGTGGCTCAGACCGTGAATCTTCATTTCCTTATCTATTGCGCGCGCAACGATGTCGCGTGGCGCAAGCGAAAGGCGTTCATCATACTTTTCCATGAAGCTATCGCCGTTTGGCAGACGCAATATGCCGCCATATCCGCGCATCGCCTCGGTGATGAGAAAAGCCGGATGGGTCTCGCCCTGATGGTAAAGGGCAGTGGGGTGGAACTGCACAAACTCCATGTCGGCTACCGTTCCTTTGGCGCGATACACCATCGCCTCGCCGTCGCCAGTGGCTATTATCGGGTTCGTAGTGGTCTGATAGACAGCTCCGCAGCCTCCCGTACACATTAGCGTTACCTTGCTCAGGTAGGTGTCCACCTTCTGTGTGTCGGGATTCAGCACGTATGTTCCGTAACATTCTATGTCAGGCGTGCGTCTTGTTACCTCCACGCCGAGGTGGTGCTGAGTGATAATCTCCACAGCAAAGTGATTTTCCCGGATGTCGATGTCCTTGTTGGCGCGCACCGCCTCCATGAGTCCGCGCTGTATCTCGGCACCCGTGTCGTCGGCGTGGTGCAGGATGCGGAACTCCGAGTGGCCGCCCTCGCGGTGCAGGTCAAACTCTCCGTCGCTTTTCTTGTCGAAGTTGACGCCCCATTTCACAAGCTCCTTTATCTGTTCAGGAGCCATTCTCACCACCTGCTCCACGGCCTTGCGGTCTGAAATGAAGTCGCCCGCAATCATGGTATCCTCTATATGCTTGTCGAAATTGTCTACTTCAAGATTGGTTACCGATGCCACGCCGCCTTGAGCGAATGAGGTGTTGGCTTCGTCGAATGACGTTTTGCATATTATACAAATCTTACCTTTATGCGCTCTGGCTACTTTCAGGGCGTAACTCATACCGGCAACACCTGCGCCGATAATAAGAAAATCATACTTATATACCATAACGGTTATTTGATTATAATCAGCGCAAAATTACAAAAAATATGTAACAGAGCACGCAAAGACTGCCTTTTTTTCCCGTTACACCGGCATTTAAGACCTAAAAGCAAAGGAGTTTGGTGAATTTAGACTATCTTTGCAAGCATGAAATTACATTTTACAATAGTAAGAGCTGTATTTTTTTCATTTCTTATAGCATTCGTCGTGATGCCAGCAATGGCTCAGCATGACGAAGACGACAGTTCTTTTATAATAGTAGAAGAAGCTGACAGCACTGCTTTGAATGACGACGCGGCGGATGCCGACACCCTTGATGCCGACACTGTGGTGGCCGCTCCCGCGCCGGTAGATCTGCCCTGGCCGCAGAATATACAGGCAGGCATAGACAAACTGCTTGACGGCAAGCTCTTCAAGTCTACCCAGGTGGGACTCATGGTGTGGGATTTGGATGCCGATTCGGTTATATATAGCCATAACGAAAAGTTCCGTTTGCGCCCCGCTTCTACGCAGAAGATGGTTACGGCCGTTGCGGCGCTCGACTATCTCGGCACGAATTATGAGTTCAGAACAGAACTCAGATACCGCGGAACGGTTGTCGACAGTACGCGTACCCTGCATGGCGACATCTACTGCATAGGTGGAATGGACCCTATGTTCAACTCAAAAGACCTTAAAATGTTTGTCGACAGTATCCGCGCTTTAGGCATCGACACCATCAGGGGCAACCTATATGCAGACCTGTCTTTTAAGGATAAGGATCGCCTCGGCTCCGGTTGGTGCTGGGACGACGACAATCCCGTACTCTCTCCGTTGCTCCTCAATCGTAAGGACTACTTCCGAGAGCAACTCCTTCGCAGCCTTTCCGAACGTGGAATAGTGCTCACCGGCACCACCGCCATACACACACCGCCCGCCGGCACCACCGTCCTGCTGTGCTCACGCGAGCGGCATATCAATGAAATATTGCGCCCGATGATGAAGCGGAGCGACAATCTCTATGCCGAAGCGATGTTCTATCAGATTGCGCATAAGATGGGAGGACGGTATGCTACCGCCAAAATGGCGCGTCAGCGCATAGACGCCACCATCCGCAAGGCCGGCATTTCCGACAAGGACTCGCATTCCGCCGACGGATCGGGTCTCTCCTTATATAATTATGAGACGCCCGAGATAGAGCTTATGCTCCTGCGTTATGCCTACCATAACTCAGACATCTACCGTCTGTTATACTATTCCATGCCTATTGCCGGTGTCGACGGGACGCTCCGTAGGCGCATGAAAGGTACGGCCGCATACAACAACGTACACGCTAAGACTGGCACCGTTACGGGCGTGAGTGCCCTCGCCGGCTATTGCACGGCCAAGAACGGCCACCGCCTCTGTTTCTCGATAATAAATCAGGGCATAAGAAACAGCCGTGAGGGCCGCAACTTTCAGGACCAGGTTTGCGCCATTCTGTGCCGATAATTCCTTTTCTTTAGCAGGCAGTAGACAGGAGTTCAGACAATATTTGCTGTACCTTTGGACTGTGAAGTAATCCAGTAAACTTGGAATAACGCTATAAAGTGAGTTAGGAAAATTTACAAAAGCGTGTGAAGTAATTCAGAAAGCATAAAGAAAAAGTGTGAAGTAAAATCAGGCATAGTAAGGTCGCATCAGTACTAAGCCCGAATTACTCCAGTACTAAGCCCGAAATACTTGAGTAATTTAGGCCGGATTACTCGAGTACTAAAGCCCCGATACTCGAGTACTAAACCCGAATTACTCTGATATTACACATAGAATACTACAATATTGGCATCATCCGATAATTCGAATTGCGATTCTTTGTCTCCTCTTGATTTGTCGGGTGAGCCGCAAAAACAACTCCATTTGGGCGAAAAAATGACGTTGTTTTATTAAAAAGTCTATACAAATGATAGCTATTTCGCATAAATGCTGTACTTTTGCAGCCGAAAAGAGAATGTGGGGAGTAAAAAGTAAGGAGATAATACAATCGTGTTTCCGCTTTATTTAGTTCCGAAAGGCGCACGGAAAGTGCGCAAGAATCAGAATAATAACCAAAAAGATAAAAGGCAAATGAAGAAAATCAGAGCAGCCGTAGTAGGTTACGGCAACATTGGACGTTATGCGATACAGGCTCTTGAGGCTGCCGCAGACTTCGAAATTGCAGGTGTGGTGCGCCGCAATGGCGCAGAGAACAAACCGGCAGAGTTGGCTGATTACGAGGTCGTGAAGGACATCAAGGAACTGAAAGACGTTGATGTGGCAATTCTCGCAACGCCTACACGTTCATGTCCGGAGTATGCCAAGAGCATAATTCCGCAGGGAATAAACACCGTCGACAGCTTCGATATCCACACATCCATCCTCGATTATCGCACCGAGATGATGCCTATCTGCAAGGAAAACAATGGCGTGAGCGTGATTGCCGCAGGTTGGGATCCGGGTTCGGACTCTATCGTGCGCACCCTTTTGCAGAGCCTTGCGCCGAAAGGACTCAGCTATACCAACTTCGGGCCGGGTATGTCGATGGGCCACTCGGTATGCGCGCGTTCAAAGAAAGGTGTGAAGAACGCTCTCTCAATGACCATACCGCTTGGTGAAGGCATTCATCGCCGTATGGTGTATGTGGAGCTTGAGGACGGCGCTACGCTCGAAGATGTTACGAAAGAGATTAAGGCCGACCCGTATTTCTCTAACGATGAGACCCACGTGATTGCTGTTCCGTCGGTAGACGATGTTCGCGACATGGGCCACGGCGTGAATATGGTGCGCAAGGGCGTTAGCGGTATAACCCAGAACCAGCGTTTCGAATTCAACATGAGCATCAACAACCCGGCTCTTACGGCCCAGGTACTCGTCAATGTGGCTCGTGCAACGATGCGCTTGCAGCCGGGATGCTACACTATGGTAGAGATTCCGGTCATCGATATGTTGCCGGGCGAGCGCGAAGACCTTATACCGCATTTGGTATAAGTTAGGTCGTGAGGTTATGAGGTTGAAGGTTTAAGGTTTTAAGGTGAAATGTGCTTTTCGTACTATCACCTTACAATCTTAAACCTCTTATTTTATGTTTTTTGCTCTAATTAAAAGGCATTTCTCTCTCAACTCTCTTCTTTACTCTCTTTACTCTCTCCTCTTTCCCGAAACATTCTTTTGCCGATACAGAAAAAAGTTGTATATTTGTCGGGGTATATGATAGACAGACAGACCATAGACAAGATAATGGATGCGGCAGACATCGTTGAGGTGGTGTCGGAATTTGTCTCGTTGCGCAAGCGCGGAACGAGCTATAAGGGCTTGTGCCCGTTCCATGACGACACCACTCCGTCGTTTTCCGTGTCTCAGGTGAAAGGAGTCTATAAGTGTTTTGCGTGTGGTGAGGCCGGCAATGTGGTGAACTTCCTCATGAAGCACGAGCAGATGACCTATACCGAGGCTCTGCGCTGGCTCGCCAATAAGTATCACATAGAGATAAAGGAACGCGAGCTGACCTCCGAGGAGAAACGGCAGGAAAGCGAACGCGAGTCGATGCTCATCGTGAACGAGTGGGCGGCGAAATATTTCGAGGATATACTGCACAACGATGTGGACGGCGTGGCGATAGGAATGCAGTACTTCCGTTCGCGCGGATTCCGTGATGACATCATCAATAAGTTCCGTTTGGGCTTCTGCACAGCCTCGCGCGACGCTATGGCGAAGGCTGCCCGCAAAGCAGGATATAAGGACGAATATCTCGTGAAGACCGGCCTGTGCTTTCAACGCGACAACGGCGATTTGCTCGACCGGTTCAGTGGGCGCGTGATGTTCCCGTGGCTGGGCATCAGCGGTAAGATAACGGCGTTCGGAGGGCGGCTTCTTGATTCGCGCACAAAGGGTGTTCAGCAGAAATATGTGAACTCGCCCGACTCGGAAATCTATCATAAGGAGCGCGAACTCTACGGCATCTATCAGGCTAAGAAAGCCATCGCAAAGCTCGATTTGGTGTATATGGTGGAGGGCTACACCGATGTTATATCGATGCACCAGTGCGGTATCGAGAACGTGGTGGCCAACTCCGGAACTGCGCTCAGCGTGCATCAGATTCGCACCCTGCACCGTTTTACAAATAATATAGTGCTGCTCTACGATGGCGATGAGGCCGGTATTCACGCTGCCATGCGCGGAACGGATATGCTGCTGGCCGAGGGCATGAACGTGAAGGTGATGCTCCTGCCCGACGGCGACGACCCCGACAGCTTCGCAAGGAAGCACACCGCGGCCGATTTCCGCAAGTACATTGAGGACAACAGGACCGACTTCATCGTGTTCAAGATAAACCAACTGCTGCGCGGAGTTACCGACCCGACGAAGCGTTCTGAGGCTATCAACTCCATTGTGAGGAGCATCTCGGTGATAAAAGACCAGATACTGCGCGCCACATACATACGCGAGTGTGCCAACAGTACGGGAGTGGCCGAACAGACGCTTATTGCCACGATGAACAGATTTATCTATAACGACCGCGAACAGGAACGCAAGGATATGGAGCGTGAGCAGAATGCCGCTCCGCATCAGTCGCCCCTGTCGCGCGCCACGCCATCGCAGCAGGCCCGAAAGCTCGAGGATTTGCTCATACAGATGGTTATCCGTCATGGCGACGAGATTATCATGCGCGACGTGGAGGATGCCGAGGGCAATCTGATAAGTCTTAATGTGGCGCAATATATCAGTTATGACCTCAGTCTCGACGACCTTTCTTTTGCCAATCCCCTATACAACCGCATCTTGGCCGAGGCCGTGGAACACAGCGTTGACGAGGGCTTCAAGGCAGAAGAGTACTTCACCCGTCACCCAGACATAGAGGTTAGCACGGTGGCTGTGGCCATGAGCGTCGAGGAATTTAAGTTGTCGGAGAGTCTGCAACTGCGCAACAGCGAGACGATATTGCGCAACCGGGTGCTACATCTCGTGCTTGATTTCCGTATGGACTACGTCGAGAACAAACTGAGAGAGCTGCGGGCGCAACTCTCTCAGGTGGCGGGCAACGTGGAACAGATGATGAACACGATGGGCGAGATAAAGAAAATGCAGGACATACGCAACCTGCTTGCGCGCAAATTAGGAAATGATATTGTTGTTTGACAGATTATGATATATGTTCACTGGATAGTATTTGTACTATATACGATACTTGCTGTGCTGGCAATGTTGGCCGTATTGATGGACAACCGCCAGCCTGCTAAGACGATAGCATGGCTTCTCGTGCTTTCGTTTGTACCAGTCTTGGGCATTATCCTCTATATCTTCTTCGGGCAAAACTTGCGGCGCAACAGGAAAATGTCGCAACAAAAGACCGATATTCTCACGAAGCGGACAATGCTGGGATATGTGGAACAGCATGACCTGATTATCCCGGAGAAATACCGTTTCATAATAAATCAATTCTCTAACCAGACATACGCGTTGCCGTTCAAGGACAACGAGACCGACATCTACACCGACGGACATTCATTCTTCCTTGCTTTGCTCAAAGAAATCGGGCGCGCCAAGAATCATATACACATCGATACGTATATCATCGATGACGACCCGTTAGGCAGGCTCATTACGGATGCGCTGATAGACAAGGCTCGCGAGGGCGTGGAAGTGAGGATGATATACGATGACGTGGGCAGTTGGAAAACGAAAAACCGCTTCTTCGACAGAATGAGGGCTGCGGGAATAAAGGTCTATCCGTTCATGCCGGTGCGCTTTCCGGCATTCACCAGCAAGGTGAACTACCGCAACCACCGCAAGATTTGCATCTTCGACGGCACAACGGGCTTTATCGGTGGCATGAACATTGCCATGCGTTACGTTTATGGAAGGAACTCACAGGCGTGGCGTGATACGCATTTGCGGATACGGGGAAATGCTGTTTATGGCCTGCAATGGGCATTCTTGGTGGATTGGTATTTTCTGAGCAGAGAGCAGATAACCGACCGTAAGTATTATCCGAAGCAGCAAACGAAGCACAACGGCTGTCTGATGCAGATTGTGTTAGGCGGTCCGATGACCGAATGGCCGGTCTTGGAACAGGGCTATGTGCGCATTTTGCTTGAGGCAAAGCAGTATGTCTATATCGAAACACCATACTTCCTGCCTACCGAGCCGGTGCTTTTTGCAATGCGAACGGCCGCACAAGCCGACATCGACGTGCGCCTGATGATGCCAAAGAAGGGTGATGCCATATTCGTGGAATGGGCTTCACGCACTTATCTGAGGGATGTTGCAGAAGCCGGTGTGCGTGTCTATCTGTATGAGGCAGGCTTCAACCACTCCAAACTGCTTGTCTGTGATGATTCGTTGGCTTCGTGTGGCTCGGCGAATGTGGATTTCCGGAGCTTTGAAAACAATTTCGAGGCAAACGCTTTTATATACGACAAACCGCTTGCCATGCGCTTGAAAAAAGTCTTTATGGATGATTTGAAGCAGAGTACGCTACTCGATGAAGATACCGAAATACATCGCCAGCCGTTCGTCAGCAGACTTTGGGAGTCGCTTGTCAGGCTTCTTTCGCCGCTGTTGTGAGAATTCTCTTTTCTCTTCCCCTTAACTCTTGAATATTGAAAAGTTCACACTGCCGTAGCTGCGGTGCTCCACAAAGCCTTCCTCCGACGAGAAATCGTTTTGCTTTCCGTGCTCAAATACGAACACGCCGCCGGGCTTCAGCATATCGGCCTCACGCACAAGAGCCGGTATCTTGGCCAGATCGGGAAGCGCGTAGGGCGGGTCTGCGAAGATGAAATCAAACTGTTGCTTGCACGATTTAATAAATCTGAAAACATCACCACGCACAAGCACATGGTTCTTTGCACCTATCTTATTTATACATTGGGCTATGAAATTTGCATGGTCGCGGTCTTTTTCCACACTAATCACCGACTGGCAACCGCGCGAAAGCATTTCGAGCGAGATGCTGCCTGTGCCTGCAAAGAGGTCGAGCGCGGTGCTTTCCTCAAAGTCGATGTACCCGTTCAGCACGTTAAAGATATTCTCTTTTGCGAAATCCGTTGTCGGACGTGCCTTGAAAGAGCGTGGAATGTCGAAGTGCCGGCCTTTATATAAACCTGTTATTATTCTCATATCAGTGTCTTGATAAATATGTTTTAGCTTCTTGCTAAATAATTTTCAGTGTCTTGATAAATGATTTCGGTGTCCCGATAATAATCTTTTGGAGCCCCGGTGACAATCTTTTCCGTAGATAAGACGATGTCCTTCCGTCAAATATTGGCACTCAGATGCAATGCCAACAAGTCGTATTCGATGTTCGGAATGGCCGTCGCCCTGGCCCTGTTGAAGTCGGCCACGGGGTTGATGGCGTATGCCCGAGTAACGTGTTTGCGCAGATTCTCCAATAGCCAGTCCTTATGCACGATGTCGCCGCATACGTGTATCTCGTCGTTATCCACATTATAGCCCAACTGCCGCCATGCGTAGAGGATGTAATACAGCGCATCGTGAGCGTGTTTTGCATTGAAGGTGTTGCAGAATTTGAATCTGTTGTTCGCGTAACTGAATACATCCACCTTCTTGTCGTGGAAGTGGGCAAACAACTTCGAGCGTGTTCCCGTGAAGCTGCGATGGTAAAGATGCAGCCAGACGGATTGAGATGCGGGTATGAAACGAATCTCCTTGAAGTGGTCCTCGATAACCATTTTCAGGTCTTTGTTCACTCCGAACGCCGCCACCACATTCAAATCGGGCAGTATGCTGTACAGAATCTCGTCCTTCTTGTGGTCCGTGAACGTGTGGGAATACATCGATGAGAGAATCTTCTCGCTGAACTCATCGATTGGAACAAGCATCACGGGCGAGTCTACGAGCACAAGCACGCGGCGGTAGCCACTCATCAGCAGCTCCAGCGACTTGAAAGCGTCGCGCAGATTGGCTGCCATCGAGATGCCACTCTTCGCGTTATATGGTTCATATACGATGTTTCTCTCGGCCTGCGGATTGCCCACCGAGACAGAAAGCGAGTCTGTCCCGACGCGAATCACAAGTTGCATACGGTTGTCCGTTTGTATTCTATTCCCAGTTTCCGGCATTATTGTTTGGTGTTATAAGGTCTCCTATTTTCAGTCCCGGGTATAATCCCGCTTCGTTTGCGGCCTCCACGAGGTTTGCTATGCTGTTTTCATCGAGCCCGTTAAGGTACTGCTGATATTGCGCGCCACACTCCATGAGCGGCATCTGTTGTCCCGACTTCGTGATGACGGTCGTTGCGCTGAGGCTGAACCGTTCACCGTCAGAATACGGGATATACTGCAAAGAGTCGGCCATATAGCCTTTCTTTACGAGCGTGGCAAAACTTCCGGTGTATGTCCCCGTGGCTTTGCGGAACCGTTCCTGCGCCTGCCGTATCTTCATGAGGCGTGTTTTCACGGCCAGTTCGCGTTCGCCGCGTTCCCTGTCGAACACCATCGGGCGGTAGACGCTCAGGAAACAGATGATTGCAAGCATCAGAACACAAGCCATAAGTATGAAATTATTGCCCCGTTTCTGTCTCATTCCCATTTATTATTCTTATTTTTGTCGTTGGAACGCTATGCTTGGATATATGGAAGTGAAGAGGGAAGAGTGAAGAACGAAGAATCCATTACCTGAAATGGTATTGTCTGTCTCCTGTCAAAGTGAAGACTCCATACCTAAAATGGTATTGTCTGTCTCCTGTCAAAGTGAAGACTCCATACCTAAAATGGTATTGTCTGTCTCCTGTCAAAGTGAAGACTCCATACCTAAAATGGTATTGTCTGTCTCCTGTCAAAGTGAAGACTCCATACCTAAAATGGTATT
>URER01000007.1 GCA_900547005.1 uncultured Prevotella sp. | reverse complement strand
CGGACTCTAAAAGTGCCACTTTTGAAAGCTAACGAACGTTAAATCGCCCGATTTTCTCATTTTTTACTGTTTTCGGGAACATCAAATTTCGACAAAAATCAACTCATTTTTTTTCTAACGGAGGCCGTTTTAGAATTTTGAGTTACGAATTTTGAATTTTGAATTGGAATTTTTGAGGTCGAAAAATCATCAGAAATGAGTAACGAGACCATTATTTAACGTTCGTTAGCACGAATGGCTCGATTTTTAATTGTAAATGTTTTTTACCAAAAACCTTTATTCTTAGGAGATGTAAACTTGTATTCTTCTGCCACCATTTTCCTCTCACCCGTTCTTCTTATAGCTCACTATCGCCCACGTCCAGAATACGACGATGAACACACAGAAAGCGCGGAGCTGCGGTATAAGGTCGCTGAGGGTGCTTCCCTTAATGTACAACGCGCGCATGGTCTCCATCAGATAGCGCAGCGGATTGAGCAGAGTGATACGTTGCGCCCACTCCGGCATACTCTGAATGGGGGTGAGCAGTCCGCTGAGCAGGATGAAGATGACAAGGAAGAAGAACATCACAAGCGATGCCTGCTGCATGGTTGAGCTGTAATTGGACACTACCAAACCGAGACTGGACACTACAAGAATGAACAACGACACGAAAAGGAAAATCACGCCGATGTCTCCCACGGGAGCAAGACCGTGTATCTTGTATGCCAACAACATGGCGTAGGCAAAGATGACGAAGCCCACGACCCAATAAGGAATGAGCTTTGAAAGGATGAAATCGAACTTGCCCACGGGCGTAACGTTAATCTGTTCGATGGTGCCGCGCTCCTTTTCGCCCACAATATTGAGGGCGGGCAGAAAACCTACAAGCAGCAAGAGTAGCATTCCCATGATACCGGGAATCATGAATGTCTTGTAGTCGAGCGTGGCATTATACATATAACGCTCCGACACGGTCTTGCTTATGTCTGCCATCGGTGCTGTGTCGTTCTCCGCACGCAGGTCGGCAGCGAAGTCGGCGATTATCTGTGAGGCATAAGACGAGCCAAGTCCTGCCTTTATTCCGTCCACGGCGTTGGCAAGAACACTCACGTCGGCCACACCCGCCGTTATGAGATTCTTCTCGAAGTCTGGCTCAATCTCAATAATAAGGTCGGCGTTTCCCGTATCGATATTGCCCATGGCGGCGCGGTGTGAGGCTTCGGCGGCAGTGAGGTTGAAGTATCGTGATGCGGCAATCTTTGCCGTGAGCCGTTGCGACAGCGTACTGTGGTCGTTGTCTACGATGCAGAACCGCAGGTTCTTTATCTCCTGCGTGGCGAGGCGTGGCAGTGCGTTTATCATCACGAAAGGCAGCAGCACGAACACTACGGGCTGCACTATGCTACGCATCATCTGCTTGAATTCTTTCTCAATTAAATACGGAAGTATCATAAGCAATATAACTTTATCTTTATGACTGTATTCTCTTACCTCTTACTCCTTACCTCTTACCTCATTAAAAAGCAATTTGGCGCTTCCCCCCCTTGGGGGATTGAGGGGGGCTTTACTCCAATCTCGTCTTGAAAAGTGAGAACGAAATTGCTATCAACACCACGCCTTGTATCGCAAGGATAGCTATGTCCTTTATTATATAATGTGCCTCCACACCCTGTATCATAAGCCGGCGCGCACCATCGATGAACCATCTTGCAGGCACAATGGCCGACACACGCTGCGCCACCTCCGGCATACTGTCAATCTGGAACACCAGTCCTGAGAGGTAAATCGTAGGCACGATGAGCAGCAACGACAGCAGCATGGCCGCAAGTTGTGTGCCGACGCAGGTAGAGATGAGCAGTCCGAGCGACAGAGCCACGATGATATATATCACCGAAAGCACAAGAAACCAGACCAGGCTGCCGGCCATCGGAATGCCGAGGAGAAAGTAAGACAGCACAAGGATGGTAGTCTGATTGACAAGCGAGATGACGAAATAGGGCACGAGCTTAGCCAATATAATATAAATAGGTGGCAGCGGCGATGCGAGAAGCACCTCCATCGTGCCCGTTTCCTTTTCGCGCACAATGCTGATACTCGTCATCAGCGTGCAGAGCAGCATTATTATCAACCCTATCACGCCCGGCACGAAGTTGTATTCGCTCTTCTGCTGCGGATTGTAGAGCATCCGGATGTTGGTACGGATAGTTGGGGCGACAGCTTGGGAAGACGCAGCCGGGGCGCAATCCATTAGGAACGAGGCGATGACCTGACGCGCATAGCCGCTTCGGACGGATGCCTGATTAGGCTCGCTGCCGTCGATGATGAGCTGCACCACGGCCTCGTCGCTTCCACGGCGCAGGCGCGAGGCGAAGTCGGAGGGCAGCACCACGGCCATGTCGGCCTCACCGGCAAGGAACGCCCGCTCCACTTCGGCGTAGGCGGATACCGTACCCACAAGCGTGAAATAGTCGTTGGCGGCAAACCGCGCGGTGAGTTGCTGCGTGGCATAGTCATGCGACGGGGCGAGCACGACCACACGGGTAGACTTCACCTCGTTGGTGATGGCGTAGCCGAAGAGCAGTATCAGCAATATCGGCATGACAATCAGAATGAGCATTGTGCGTGCGTCGCGGAAGATATGATAGAACTCCTTGCGCACAAATGATGTGAATTGATTCATCGTTGGCTTTTACTTTATTTATTATCTGAGCGTATCACGGTCAGTCGCCGCGCTTCGCGGTACGGGCAAGAGTGAGGAACACGTCGTAGATTGAGGCTGCATCATACTGCCGGCGCAGTTCGACTGGCGTGTCAAGAGCCTCTATCCGACCGTCCACCATGATGGAAACACGGTCGCAATACTCGGCCTCGTCCATATAATGGGTGGTAACAAAGACGGTGATTCCACGGTCGGCAGCACGGTATATCATCTCCCAGAAACGGCGACGGGTAACAGGATCGACTCCACCGGTAGGCTCGTCGAGGAACACTATCTTCGGTTCGTGGAAGACAGACAGCGAGAATGCGAGCTTTTGCTTCCACCCTAAGGGCAGCGAACCGACCCGTTCGTTTCTCTCGCCAAGCATTTCGAGCTCAGAAAGCACCTCTGCAGTCTTGCTCTTTATCTGCCGCCGGCTCATGCCATATATGCCTCCGAAAAGCTTCAGGTTCTCCGCCACGGTGAGGTCATCGTATAATGAGAACTTCTGACTCATGTAGCCGATGTTCTTTTTTACTTTCTCGTGCTGGCGAGCCACGTCATATCCTGCTACGAGGGCACGTCCGCCCGTCGGCTGCGACAGTCCGCAGAGCATACGCATGGCAGTTGTTTTGCCTGCGCCGTTGGCTCCGAGGAATCCGAAAATCTCCCCTTCACACACGTTGAACGATATGTGGTCCACAGCAGTAAAGTCGCCGAAACGCTTCGTCAGTCCCTCTGCTTCTATCACAAAATGGTCTTTCTTCATATTTATTATATATTAGTCCCCCTCAATCCCCCCAAGGGGGGAAGAACCAACTTGTAGAAGGTCAATTAGAGAGTTACATTCTTTATGACGCTATTCTATTACCGCTAACCCCTTATTCCTTACCTCAAAATGCTACATTCCTCCCCCCTTGGGGGGATTAGAGGGGGGCTTTTCCCAACGCCATGAAGCAATCTTCGATGCCGGCGGGTATCTCTTCAATCTCTATATCGGCGTGTCCGAGGCGCAAGAGATACTCGTTCAGGTCGCTGAAGCTGGCTTCCGGGGCCACGGAGAGATGGTAAGTGCGCCCGAAGGAGAACACCGACAGAGTGTGCCTCCATGCGCGCAGGTCGGCGAGAAGGGCGTGCATACGGTTGCTGCTCACGCTCCACAGAGTGCCGCGGTAGTCACTGATGATGCCGGCCGGAGTGTCGGTGCGGAGAAATTCGCCGTTCTGCATGAGGGCGATACGGTCGCATTGCATAGCCTCGTCCATGTAGGGAGTCGACGCAATGATGGTTATGCCGTGGTCGCGCTGCAACTTCTTGAGCATCTCCCAGAACTCCTTGCGCGACACTGGGTCCACTCCCGTGGTGGGTTCGTCGAGGAACAGCACACGCGGAGCATGGATAAGAGCACACGAAAGGGCCAGTTTCTGCTTCATTCCGCCCGACAGCTTGCCAGCCTTACGGTCTTTGAAGCGTTCTATCTGCGAATAGATGTCCTTCACGAGGGCGTAGTTTTCGCTTATCGTCGTGCCGAAAACAGACGCGAAAAACTGTAGGTTTTCCTCGATGGAGAGGTCCTGATAGAGCGAGAAACGCCCCGGCATATATCCGATGCGCCGGCGGATGCGCCGGTAATCACGCCGAATGTCAAGTCCGTCGACCGTTGCCGAGCCGCTGTTAGGGCGTATCAGCGTGGTAAGAATGCGGAAAAGCGTCGTTTTTCCGGCTCCGTCAGGACCTATCAGACCGAAGATTTCGCCTTCGTTGACATCCATCGACACGCTGCGCAAGGCCATCACGCGATTGCGCCGGTAGGCTTTCATTATGTCTTTTGCCGTTATTATCATGCCTTTTGACATTATTATAATATCGTTTACTTGAAGTTTACATCGCCATACATACCCCGTTTGATGAGTCCGTCATTGCGAATGGAAATCTTTATTGCATATACGAGGTTGGAACGCTCATCACGTGTCTGGATAGTTTTAGGCGTAAACTCCGCCTTGTCGCTTATCCATGTCACCCTACCGGAATACTTCCGCCGTCCGTCCTTGCCGCTGTCGGCATATACAGAGACCTGCTGTCCGAGGCGCAACGACGTAAGTTGGTCGGCAGAAATATATGCGCGGAGCTTCATGTCCTTCATGTCGGCAACCTTAAACAACGGTTTTCCGGGCGTGGCGAACTCTCCTTTCTCGGCATATTTCACGAGAACGGTGCCTGAAACGGGACTTACGATGAGTGCGTTCCGCATACGGTCGTCCACCTGTCCGATTTGTGCATCTATGCCTTCGCTTTGCTTCTCGAGGCTTTCATTGGATGTCGTAACCTGCTCTGAAGCCGCATCAATCTGCTTTTGCAGCACACTTATCTGATAACCTATGTCATCCACCTGCTTGCGAGTGGCCGCTCCATCACGCAGAAGGCTCTCGAAGCGGGCGCGTTCACGTTCCAGATTGGCTATCTGCTGGCGCAGGGAAGCCACCTGACGGGCGTTGTCGAGCTTGCGGCTGCCGGTTGCCTGACGTGTGGAACGCAGTTGTTGTTTCTGCAAACGCAACTGTTCCATGTCAATATATCCCAACTCTTCGCCAGCGGTAACGGCACTACCCTCCTCTACCGCAAGCGACATTATCTCGCCCGATGCTTTCGCCGACACTACGGTCTCGGTGGTTTCAAAGATTCCCGAAGCGTCGAACGATTTCTCTTTCTCGCCGCAAGCGACCAATGACAGAGCCGCGACAGCGAATAAATATTTATTTCTCATATTTTTATTATTATAGTTTCTTATTTAAGGAGACTGTAGACGGGAGTGCAGGAGTTCAGACAATAGTTTATGCCGGTATTCTCTCTCCCCTTTCATTCATTAGTCACCGTCTTCATGTCATACATCTCTTTGAGCATCTTCACCTCATGGAGCGACTGCTGTATGCGTGCCTCGTTCTCACGGGTGAGTTCCTGAAGAAGACCGTTCACGTCGATAATGCCGTGGCGCAACTTCGATTCCGCAGCCCGGCGCACCTTCTCCCGCAAGTCTACAATGGCCTCATCGTCGTCCATCAGCTTGCGGTACTTGTCTATTCCGGCCTGACTGTTGAGCTTATCGAGTGCAGTATTGAACAGGAAAACTTCACGGCTGTTCTCCGTCAACTGGCGCTGGAGCTGCAATTTGGCTTTGTCGTTCTTGCGTGTGTACAGGTTTCCGATTGTCCACGTAACCTTTATGCCTACCATTCCGTTGAGCGTCGGGTTGCGATGGAACATATCCCGGAACATATCGTAGCCCATATAGCCGTAGTAACCGGAAGCAAACGCGCTCACACGAGGCTTCAGCATGGCATCGAGAAGACTCTCACGTGCGTCGGCAAGGCGCAGTTGAGAGTTAAAGAGTTCCATTTCCGGACGCTTCTCGCCGTACCCCTGCGCCTCAACGGGCTGCGGTTTCTCCACATTATCTATACTTATGCCGCAGAAAACTGACAGGATAGAGAGCAGAGCCGTGCGCGACGACCGCATCTCCGACTCATCGCGGCGTGCTTCCCGCAACTGGGCGTCGAGCGAATTGACGTCGCATTCCATCGCAACACCGTCGCGCAACATCACCCGCAGCTTGTCGAGATTAGCCGACAGCAGCGTTTGCATCTCGTGATTGATGCGCAACCGCTCATCGAGAAGCAGCACGCCGAAGTATAGTTCGTTCACTCTCGCATACACATTATATATATTTACGTCAGTCTGCGCAGTCTCCACATCCGCCTGAAGACGGTCAACAGCCTTGCGGTTTTTCATCACCCCGCCCTCATAGATAGTCTGAGCAATGTCAACCCCTATCTTATATTGGAAGCGGCTGAGTCCCCGCGCGTCGGTGCCCATCTGCTGCATGACAGACGAAAGCACGTCGGGCAGCTCGGAAACGGCACTCTGAACGGTTGCCTGAGCAGTAGCCGAAACTTGCGGCAGCCATCCTTTTGCGATGTTGTCCACATCGCAATCGGCGGTAAGGCGAATTAAATCATAACGCTTTATAAGCGGATAATTGGCTCGGGCAGCATCCTGACACTGCTTGATAGTGGCACTTCCGGCCACCGCCTCGGCCGTTCCGCAAAACGAAAACGCCACAGCAATGATTGTTATCAGTAGTTTTCTCATATCATTTAATACTTTTCTACGTTGCAAAGATATGACTTATATCTTGCAACATAATTATCTTTTACAATAAACAAATGTCCCTTTTGTACTATTCGCATACAACTTACATACATTTTTACTATATTTGTATGGTCAATAATACATTATCATGAATCAAAAGGGCATTAAACGCATCTCTATCTCTATGTTCCGGGACATCATAGAGAATGCGAAAACAGAAGAGAATAACGGTTTTTACATCGGTACGAGGTATGCCATGACCAAGAATCTCGAGGAAAACATAAAGAATGCGTTCTTTTCCGGTAAACCGCTGAGACTTGCCGGCTTGAGAATCGGACTTATTAAGCGAGGCAGTGCGAAAGGTACCATCAACCTGAAAGAAAGGCATCTGAAAACGGGAACGCTCGTAATGCTTGGTAACGAGTCGATTATTCAAATACAGGAACTAAGCGACGACTTTGACCTTTCGGGCATAATTATATTCAACAACTCTCTGAAGGAAATACTTCATGGTAACATTCCGGCAATGCTTGAGAACGAAATGAGCAATATAATAATTGAGCTGACACCGGAGGAACAGGCTCTTTTCACAGACATGATAGGATTATTGCACAACGTAAGTGGCACAAATGTGAGCAGTCAGAAGATAGAAGACGATATCATCAGTGCCATTCTGCACTTCGTAGAGAGCATGGCGGCAAAGAAACAGGATGAAGACACGAACGGCATAACACGCGACCGTGACATCTTCAACCGTTTCATACGACTTGTAAATGGCTGCGCAGGACGTGAGCGGCAAATAGATTATTATGCTGACAAGCTGTGTCTGTCGAAACGCTACCTCGGAACGGTAATAAAAAACGTGAGCGGAGTGACGGCAAAAGAATGGATAGACCGCGCCACTATAACCGAGATTAAGGTACTGCTAAAGTACTCAGATATGCAGATTACGGAAATATCCGACCGTCTGATGTTCCCGAACACGAGTTTCTTCTGCAAGTATTTCAAGCGACTTACAAGCTTGACACCACTTGAATACAAGAAAAGATAACCTCGGAAACGGTATCTTGCCAATAATTAAAAGCGAAAAGCGCATCCCAATATGGCCGGGAACATATCACTTGCCTTATTGGGATGCGCCTTGATTCCGGGCAACAAGAGAAAGCTATTCGTAGCTGACGACGAGAAGCCGCGCGCCGGAATCCAACGCATCCTTGACGCGCTCGCCGCCGTGGGTAACCTTGCACAGGCTGAGGTTCTCCCCCTGAACCTCCTCTATCCGCAGACGGCCGACCTCTGTTTTCGCCTCCCTGCCGGCTATAAGTTTCACAGAATAGATATTGAAGTGAAGACCTGCGTATGCGCCTACAGCCGAACCAAGATCTATATAGAGCTCTTTCTGCTTTTTCTTTTTCACCTCTCCACGTTCAATGACCGTGCCTGAAATAGGGAACATCCTATTATAGTAGTATGCAACCGATGAGGACATCTTGCTCATTGCTGCGTCCAGCGCCTTGCCAGGGGTGTCCTGCCATGATGTCTCATACTCGGCAACGCTGAACGTATGGGTATTCAGCACCTGCCCAGTAAGGTAGTCGAGCAGACGGACATTCAATGTCAGCACGCATCTGTATGAGCGTTTCGGGTCCTTATCCTTGCCGGTGGCTGGCTCCGTCCTCATTTTCGGACTTATATCTGTGAGCACTCCCGCTATCTCATAAACTTTCTCACCGTCCGCCATCTGTCCCTCTGGAATCCGTCCGTCATAGACCTGTAGTCTTCTCACCTTGCCGAGGCCGGCCATAATGGCGTGTCGGGCTATCTCGCCGAAATGCGGCGTGCGGTTCTGATAGCGGCCATGCAGTTCCTTTCCCGGCGCTATCAACTCAGCAAGGGCGTCTACCAAATGGCTGACGGCCTCGTCTTTGGAGTTGGTTTTCTCCTTTGCCGTATATTCTATATTGCCTACTGTTATTTTGTGTACGGCGTTATCGCCTGTCTGCGCACATACGTTGCCGGTCAGAAAGGCAAGAAACAATGCGAGAAATAAAGAGCAGATACTTTTTTTCATGACTTTTACGTTTTATGGAAATATTTGGGTTGTCTTATATTACACGGATTTTAGACTTTTTCAGCACTCTTGGAGGGGCTTGTCAACCCCTCAACAGCCTCAAAGTTGTACTTTAGCCTCCTTGAAGTGCCGCTTTAGGAGGCTGGTTCCCTCTCCATTTACACTCGAACTCTCGGGCACGGGCTTCCGTTTTCTGTAGGAAAGACTTGTATTCCTGTGAGTCCGGATTGAAAGGACGGTGCCCGAGGGCTTCACGAATGGGTCGCCACTCCTCGACAAAACGGCGCGTGTCGTCGCTGAAATAGACGGCGGAAAGGCGCTCCCATATATATTCCACGGCCTGATCAGACGGATGGAGCATATCGGAATTATAGAAACGGTAGTCGCGCAACTCATCGTTCACTATTTCGTAGGCTGGGAAATAGGTCACGCAATCATACTCGCGAACGAGCCGGTCGGCAGCAAGCAGTAGCACAGACTTTGAGAGTTGGCTTTCGTGATAGCCGTACTTGGCATAGCGGATGGGACTGACAGTGAGCACAATGTGAATGTCCGGATTGCGTCCGAGCAGTATTTCGACGGCCCGTTCGAGGTATTCGGCGCACTCGTCTATCGTCAGTTCGCGCTCAACGAACAGACGCTGTGGACGCTTCCGGCAGTTATCCACGATCTCACCAGTCTCCTTCAGTATGTAAACATGATTTGTTCCAAGCGTCAAGAATGCCACTCCGGGAACACATTCGGCATCCAACCGCTCCACGGTATGCAGTACCGAAGCCGGATTATACATCACTCCGAACGGGTTTACCGTTACAGGGAAATGGTTGTCAGCAAACCTCCGGCCTATGTTGTCGGCAAAACATGAGCCAACGAAGAGCATCCGCTCGTTAGGACGGACGAAAAAATCGGCACGAGGGATGCTTACTTCGGTTCTGAATATCATAATACTTTCCGTTTATAGTAAATCGCCTTTATTTTGTTATAGGAACAATAGCCGTGCCGATGGCTGCGTTCGGCATCTGGATATGAAGCAAGGCACAGACGGTCGGGGCAATGTCGACAATATGGCAACGCTCGTTTGTGGCACCGTGGCTGATATTCCACCCCATGAATACGAGCGGGATGTGGGCATCGTAAGGATTCCATGCTCCATGGGTAGTGCCGCGGAAGTCGGCCGAATTGGTTGTGAGCATCACCTGCGGACGTGTTACCACGAAGATGTCGCCGCAACGTTCGGGATTGTATCCGTTCATTATCTGCTCGCGCAGGATGGCCGGAAGCGTTGTTCCGGCTACATTGTCAAGGTCTACGACACGCCATACTCCCTCTTCCTTCTGCAACCAATCCATTGCCTTCCGCTTCACTTCGCACAGCTTAAGGCCTGCTTTGGCTATCGCATCGTGGTCGAGATAGAAGCGATAAGAGTCTTCACCAAGCACGAGATTGCCCGTTCCGAGATACTGAGTCTTTAGGTATTCGTTCAGCGGACCGACCCTTTTCCAGCTCTCCCACGCCCCGGCAGGAATGCCGTTCTTCTTCATAAGGTTGTAGTTATGGGCAGCTCCGTGGTCTGCAGTGAGGAAGATTAGGTAGTTGCCCTTGCCCACCACAGCATCGAGATGGCTCAAAAGGCGTTCCACCTCAACGTCGAGCTGCTTGAACACGGCTCTGTTTTCCTCGCCACGGGTGCCGTATGTGTGGCCGACGGCATCTGTTGAAGAAATGCTTATGGTGAGCATATCGGTGTCGTCGTGCCGTCCGAGCTGCTCGTTGTCAATGGCGGCTAAGGCCATATCCATTGTCAGCGTAACGCCGGCAGGCTCCATCATCGGGTCTTTGATACCGCGTTTCTTTGCAGCAGAGTTGAACTTGCTCACCCATGCGGGCAGTTCCGTCATGTAATATGAACTTGTGATAAATGCCTTCGCCTTGTTGTCCCACCAATAAGCGGCATCGGCAGAGTGTCCCGCAGGCAGTATGGCAGCGCGGTCCTTCAACGCCACGCCGATAACCTTTGCGCGGAAGTCGGTCGCCGTCTTCAGTTCATCGCCTATTGTGGTTGAGAGCATACGGTGTGGTGAGCTTTGTCCCTTGTCTGTTTTACTGCCTATGGTGGTCACGGTGGTGTCTTTACAACAGCCCACATACTCATTTCCTATATAGAAACTGTTGCCAGAGATGCCGTGCATGGCCGGAGTTGTACCGGTGAAGATACTTGCGTGCCCGATGGAAGTAACCGTCGGGACGTAGTTTATCATGGTGTTCTCGCACGAAAAACCGTCGCGGAGCATTCTTTTCAGGCCACCCTCACCATACATATTATTATATACGTAGAGATAATCCCATCTCATCTGGTCGACAACGAGACCCACAACGAGCTTCGGACGCTCCACCTGAGCCGTGGCAGACAACGCTATCAGCATCATCATCACGGCAGCAATCATTCCTTTCACGTTCTTCATCTTATTCTGCTATTATGGTTGTTCAAAAGTTATATCAGTATTATACAGAAGCCATATCTGCATTATGAGAAAGCTACATCATTGCCTTGATAACAGCATTGGGAATTATTCCTTGCTGTCTGCGCCCATTTTGCTTTCCTTGCGTTTCACAATCACAATCGCGACAAACATCAGCATGAGAATGGCTGTGGCTATGTAAGCGATTGTTTCGGTTACGCTGACACTCTTAGGATGGAAGTCGAGCACCACCTTATGGCTACCGGGCTTCACGCTGATGGCTCTCAAGATGTAGTTGGCTCGGCCTACCGGCACTTCAACCCCATCGACCGTGGCGTTCCAACCGGGGTAGTATATCTCGGAAAATACGACCACTCCGCCGTTTTTTGAACTTACGCTGTATTCCAGTTGGTTCGGTTCGTATTTCTCAAGTCGCACCGTTGCCGTGCTATCGTTGGCCTTACTTTGTCCGAGAACATCGCTGAACGCCTTGTCGGCTACGGCCGTATGGCGCAAGTCTGTAGTGCCTAATGCGCTCAATTCCTCGTTGGCGTTGTTCACATAGCTTACTTTATCCACAAACCAGGCATTGCCGTAAGCATACGGGTTGGGCAGTGGCGCATTGGCTCCACCCTGCAACGGCATGATAAAGTACTTGGTGTTTAGCATATTAATGACCGGGAACAACTTGTTGCCGTCCACTGCTGACATATCGCCGGCGGCCTCTGCGATGGCCTTCATAGCTGCATTCATCTCGGGAGATATGTGCGCCTCTATCACCTCCTGATAACGGCGTAGCTTCGCTGCATGGTATCCACCTATGCTCTTGTGGAAATATGAGGTCTCGTTTTCATTGAAAGTGTTCGATGAGAAGTTCAGAACGCGATAATCGAGCGACTTGTCTTCGAGTATCTGGCGGTCGGTTTCGGTCATCTCAATCGGTGCGTCGCGCTCGCTCTTCGGCACGAACATAGAGTCGTTCAGGTAGCGCTTGTCCACCTGCCACATATCAATGAGGCACAGCACACACACGCATCCCACCATATACTCGGCTTTCAGCTTGCCGGCCTTATAGAAAAGAAGCAGCAAGGTGCCGATAACAATAATGAAGAACGTGCGCCAGCAGTCTGCGGCAAAGATTTGTTCGCGCAGGCTCGTGAGGTTATCAAGCAACGGATTGAGCTGGTCGGCAGGGAACTGGCTCAGTGCCTGACGCTCGGAAGAGGATATAAAGTCGAAGAAAGCGCCACCGCCGAGGGCGAATACTGCGGCAATTCCGGCCGTAAGGGCAAAGCTGATATAAACGTATTTGATTTTGCGCGTGAGCAGTTCGGGCTCGTCCACGATGCGTTTCAGGGCGAGCATGGCAAGCAACGGTATGGTGAACTCTGCGATAACGAGTATCGACGCCACCGTGCGGAACTTGGAATACATCGGCATATAGTCGATGAAGAAATCGGTGAACGGCATGAAATTATGCCCCCACGAAAGCAAAACAGACAATATCGTGGCGGCGAGCAGCGACCATTTGACAGTTCCCTTCACGATGAAAAGGCTGAGAATGAAGAGCATCATGACGAACGCGCCGACATAAACCGGTCCGCTTGTGCCCGGCTGTTCGCCCCAATACTGGCCCAACTGCTGATAGACGAACTCATACATCGGGTCGCCCTTCTCCTGCACAATCTTGTTTTGAATCATCGGAACAGACGCACCGCCCTTCGCGTTCGGTATCAGCAACGTCCACGTCTCGCCTATTCCGTAGCTCCACGCGGTGATGTAGTCGCGCTCAAGTCCGCTGTCAGTCTGGTTGGCCGAATTTTTCTTCACCAGCTCGCTCTTGCCTCTCATCGACTCTTTTTGGTATTCCCACGTGTGATAGAGGTTGGAAATGTTCATCGCAACGCCAATGATTGCGGCGGCGAGACACACTCCCGAGGCTTTCAGGAAATGGGAAATGCGCTTCTGCCGGATGGCATCGACAAGGAAACCGAGGACAAGGAAAAAGATGATAAACATATAATAATATGTCATCTGCACGTGATTGGCACTGATTTCAAAGGCCGTAAAGAGTGCCGTCACTATCAGTCCCCACAGATATTTGCCCCGATATGCAAGCACGATACCGCCTATCATCGGAGGCAGATAAGCCAATGCGAAAACCTTCCACAGGTGGCCGGCGGCTATGATGATAAGGAAATAACTTGAAAAAGCCCATATCACAGAGCCGAGAACGGCTAACGAGCGTCGGAAATCAAACGCGCGCAGCATGATATAGAAGCCTAACAGGTAGGCGAAGATATACCAAACATAGTCGGGCAACCAAAGATGATACATCGAAACGATACTTTTCAGCCCGTCGGTAGAGCCGTATGACGGTGCCATCTGATAGGTCGGCATACCTCCGAACACGGAGTTTGTCCACCGGGTCTGCTCGCCCGTGCGCTCACGGTATTCTGTCATCTCGTGCCCCATGCCTTTTCCGGCCGACGAGTCGTGTCTATACAGAATTTTACCCTGCGACACCGGCACGAAGAAATAAGCGAAAGAGATTGCCGCAAAGAGTACTATCACAAGCACCTCGGGCATTATTTTCTTTATTGTCTCCATATTTTTAAGTTACGTTTTTTATGAGGCAAAGATACTATTTTAATTCGGAAATATTGTCAAATAGGCTCCGTTATGTGCTAATTGAGCCACTTTTAACCTGTTTTTTTTGTCGGAAAGAGATACAAACCGTACCTTTGCAGCATGAAAATAGGTATTATTGTTGCTATGGACAAGGAGTTCGTGCAACTGAAATCATTGCTCGACGACAGACAAACCGAGCGACGCAATCACAAGGACTTCGTCATAGGACGAATGGGAGACAAGGAAATCGTGATGCAACAGTGCGGCATAGGCAAGGTGAACTCGGCCGTCGGAGCTGTTGAAATGATAAACAACTATCACCCTGACATCATCATTTCCACCGGCGTGGCGGGCGGAGCAGACATCAGCCTGAACGTTACCGACGTGGTGGTTGGCACGCAATACGTATATCACGACGCTTACTGTGGCGAGGAATGCGAATATGGCAGAATCATAGGAATGCCGGCACGCTATAACACGCCAAAGGAACTGGCAGAAAAGGCTCTCGCCTTAAATGACAAGACGCACATCCGCGGCGGACTGATTGTCAGCGGTGAGTGGTTTGTTGACTCGCGCGAGAAGATGCAATCCATACTCGACAAGTTCCCCGAGGCCATGGCCGTCGATATGGAAAGCTGCTCTATCGCCCAAGTGTGTCATATATATAAAGTGCCGTTTGTGTCGTTCCGCATCATCAGCGACGTGCCGCTGAGCGACCACAAGGCCGCGCAGTACTTTGACTTCTGGGCAAGAATGGCCGAGGGATCGTTCAATGTGACGAAGCGTTTCATCGCTACTATATAAACTTCCTCAAACCTCCATCCCATCATCCTTAAGAAAACAATATTTTTTATATATTAGTATTAAAATCATCCCATCATGTCTCTCCCCCTTGGGGGAGCCGTAGGGGGCTTCAGATTATGAACAAAATCCCATCATTCACCATCGATCACGAGCACTTGCTCCGTGGAATATACGTCAGCCGCAAAGACGAGGTGGGCGGCGAAGTTGTAACAACCTTCGACATACGCATGAAGGAGCCTAACCGCGAGCCGGCGCTGCATAACGGAGCGCTGCACACCATTGAGCATCTTGCCGCAACATATCTGCGCAACGACGCGGAATGGCGCGACCGCATCGTCTATTGGGGACCGATGGGCTGTCTCACGGGCAACTATCTGCTCTTAAGGGGCGACTATGAATCGAAGGACATCGTGGAACTGATGCGACGCACATTCCGTTTCGTGGCCAACTTCGAGGGCGAGATACCCGGTGCAGCACCACAAGACTGCGGCAACTGGCTGCTCCACGACCTGCCGATGGCCAGATACGAGGCACGCAAATACCTCACCGAGGTACTCGACTGCATCACGGAGGACAACCTTGTATATCCTAAACGCAATGACTGACGCGTTGCCTTTTCAGGTATCATCCACATTTCATTAAATGAACGGGGGCCGTGTCCAACAGCACAGCCCCCGTTACTTTTATCCAACACACTGCCTCAATCCCAGTTCAAGTGGCTCATCCGATAAATACAGGAGGCAACCTCTTTCGGTCGAACAGCATAGTACTATGGCGCAATACTCGAGTAATTTGGGTGCAGTACTCAAGTAATTCCGGCCTGATTACTCAAGTAATTCCGGCCTGATTACTCAAGTATTTTGGCTTCAGTACTGGAGTAATCCGGCCTTAAATACTCTGAACATGGCGTAAAGTGTGTGCAAAGGTGCGACATAATATCTAATAAAAGACTTCCCCCTATATTTATCGGGTGGGCCCTTTGTAATCACATTACAAGATAGCGGTAACAAAGGAAACAAAAAAATCCGCCAACACCGTGACTATCATCACGAAATGTTGACGGATATATAATATAAAGTATTTTATTCTGTTTTACGGGCCGAAACGCTACTCTTTATTGGCGCGCTTACGCTCCAGATGGTCGAGAATAATCTTGCGCATACGGATGTTCTTCGGCGTTACCTCAACATATTCGTCGGCTTTGATGTATTCGAGACACTCCTCAAGGCTCATGACGGTCTTGGGAATGACGCGCGCCTTCTCGTCGCTTCCGCTCGCACGCACATTGGTGAGCTGCTTGGCTTTGGTTACGTTGATGACAAGGTCATTGTCGTGAACGTGTTCTCCGACTACCTGTCCGCAATAGACATCCTCACCCGGATCGATGAAGAACTTACCGCGGTCCTGCAGTTTGTCAATGGAGTAAGCGTAAGACGTACCCGTTTCCATCGCAATCATCGAGCCGTTCATGCGTCGGGTTATCTCGCCCTTGAACGGTTGGTAGTTCTTGAAGCGGTGGGCCATGATGGCCTCGCCCTGACTGGCGGTGAGAACGTTGGTACGCAAACCGATAATTCCTCGCGAAGGAATCTCGAACTCAATGTTCACGCGCTCGCCCTGATTCTCCATACCGGTCATCTCGCCCTTGCGACGCGTCACCATGTCAATCATCTTCGACGAGAATTCCTCCGGCACATTGATGGTGAGTTCCTCGATAGGCTCGCACTTCTGACCGTCAATCTCCTTATATATAACCTGCGGCTGACCTACTTGCAGTTCGTAACCCTCGCGTCGCATGGTTTCTACGAGTACCGAGAGATGGAGCACTCCGCGTCCGCTGACAATCCACTTGTCCGTGGAATCCTCGAAAGGAGTAACGCGCAAGGCGAGGTTTTTCTCCAATTCCTTGTTCAGACGGTCGGTGATATGGCGGCTCGTACAGAACTTGCCTTCCTTTCCGAAGAACGGCGAATCGTTGATGGTGAACAGCATCGACATCGTCGGTTCATCGATAGCAATCGGCGGCAGTGGCTCAGGATTCTCGAAATCGCTGATGGTATCGCCAATCTCAAAGCGTTCCAGACCGATAACGGCGCAGATGTCGCCCGAGTCTACATGGTCGGTCTTCACGTGGCCCATACCCTCGAAGGTGTGCAACTCCTTGATTTTAGTCTTCTCTATTGTGCCGTCGCGGTGACATACGCTTACGTTCATGCCGTCGCGCAACGTACCGCGGTGAACACGTCCCACGGCGATGCGTCCTGTATAGTTAGAATAATCGAGCGACGTGATGAGCATCTGCGGGTCGCCCTCTATCTGTTTCGGCGCGGGAATGATCTCAAGAATCTTGTCGAGCAGATACTCGATGTTGTCTGTCGGAGTCTTCCAGTCTGCACTCATCCATCCGTTCTTGGCCGAGCCATAGACCACCTCGAAGTCGAGCTGCTCCTCGGTTGCGTTGAGGTCGCACATCAGGTCGAAGACCATCTCATACACTTCCTCCGGCCGGCAGTTCGGTTTGTCCACCTTGTTTACGACTACGATAGGCTTCAAGCCTATCTCCAATGCCTTCTGTAAGACAAAGCGTGTCTGCGGCATCGGGCCTTCAAAGGCGTCGACGAGCAAGATACAGCCATCAGCCATATTGAGCACGCGCTCCACCTCACCGCCGAAATCGGAGTGCCCCGGAGTGTCGATGATGTTTATCTTCACCCCTTTCCAGTTTATAGAAACGTTCTTTGAAAGAATGGTTATACCTCGTTCACGCTCCAAATCGTTAGAGTCGAGCACCTGTCCACTGTTATCCTGTCCATCGCGGAAAAGCTTTCCGGCGAGCATCATCTTGTCCACGAGTGTTGTTTTTCCATGATCCACGTGGGCGATAATAGCTATGTTTCTGAGTTCTTGCATATTAATTGCCTTAAAAATCGGGTGCAAAATTACACATTATTTATTAATAACGAGTAATTTTGCACCTTTTATTTATGTGTGAGCGGGCAAAGAACTGTCAAAAAAGCCAAAAGTAACGGGCGGCTATATCTTGCCTTCGATGATTTCTTTTTCCCAAGTTGCCTGCTGTTCCTTCGTGCTTTCGGAATAATAAATGATATATCCGCTCTTGCGGTTTACAAGATAGATGGCCGAAATCAGCCCCGAGGAAACCATCAGCGACTTATAAACCACAACGGGATATTCTTTTGTACCCTTCACTTCCTTAGTGTAATCGTTTGACGGAAGTACGTCGGCAAGGAAAATCTCACACGACTGCAGGCCTCCTGTCGATGACTTTCCGGTTATCAGCGCGAAGCCGTTATTCACGATATACTTATAATTGCCGGTCAGGTCGACAAAATAAGGGAACAATGGCACAGCATTGCCGGAAAGCGCCACTGCGAAAAAGACGAACAATGATAACAATACTTTCTTCATAATACAATGTTTTTAGAGGTTTATATCTGTTTTGCACAAATATAGGCAATTTCCCGATAACACGCAAATTTGCGGCCGCTTTTATGCAAAAACGCCTCACTTGTTGACTCTTTAGGCAGTAAGAATATGTTAAAATCAGGTAAATTCTTCATTCTCCATTCTTCATTCTTCATTTAAATTAGTAACTTTGCAGCCGAAATTCGGAAAATCCGGTGCATTCGATGCCGTTCTCCGTTGTGATTAAGGCGGCGAGGCGACAGAAGGATGTAATAAAAAATCAACATTAATCAAACAAAATCATGTATTTAAACAAAGAAAAGAAGGAAGAGATTTTCGGACAGTTCAGCCACAACAACACCAAGACCGATACCGGTTCTGCTGAAAGCCAAATCGCATTGTTCACTTACCGTATCGCTCACCTCACTGAGCACGTAAAGAAGAACCACAAGGACTTCGTTACAACTCGCTCTCTGACTCAGCTCGTTGGTAAGCGTCGTGCGCTGCTCGACTATCTCTACGACCGCGACGTAAACCGCTATCGTGCTATCATTAAGGCTCTCGGTCTGCGTAAGTAAGATATTTTTTAGGACTAAAAAAAGGCTATTCCGCTTGGAATAGCCTTTTTCATATCACCTTATCTTCTCTTATTTTCTTTTAACTCCATACTTCTCTTTATCCAAAATCTCTCCCAGCGGCTTCATTACAAATTCCCGCTCGTGCATCAGCGGATGCGGAACGGTAAGCTCGGGCGTAGAGATATTCAGGTCATCATAGAGCAGTATGTCAATGTCTATCACCCGGTCGTGATACACTCCGGCCTCAGACTTTGTCGTGCGGCCCATCTCCCGCTCGATGTCCTGCGTGGCTTCAAGAAGTTGAAAGGGCGACAACGCAGTGCGTACACACACAGCAGCGTTGAGAAAAGTATTATCGGAAACAAATCCCCAGGGTTCTGTTTCATAAAAAGCTGACCGGCTCAACACGTCGCCAATCAGCTCATTAATTCTTTCGATGGTCTCGCTCATCACGTGACGGCGATCGCCGAGATTCGAGCCGAGCCCCAAATATGCTATGTGCATGGGTTAATCGTTAAGTATCAGCATGGCATCGCCGAAACAGCCGAACTTATAACCGTGCTTAACGGCCAAATGATAGGCTTCCATGACGAGGTCGTAGCCTCCGAAAGCGGCAGTAGACATGAGCAAGGTAGACATAGGATGATAGAAATTGGCTATCATGCAGTCGGACAAGCCGAAGTCGTATGGTGGAAAGATGAACTTGTTGGTCCATCCGTCATACTCCTTCAGCATTCCGTCTGTGCCTACGGCGGTCTCCGTTGCCTTGACAACGCTCGTTCCGACGGCGCAGACATGATGGCCTTTCTGCTTTGCCGAGTTCACGATAGAGCAAGCCTCGGCACTTATCGTCATCTGCTCGGAGTCCATCTTGTGTTTCGTCAGGTCCTCGACCTCTATGCTATGGAAGTTGCCGAGGCCACAATGAAGTGTGATGAAAGCCGACTCGATGCCTTTTATCTCCATACGCTTGAGCAGTTCGCGACTGAAATGCAGTCCTGTCGCAGGTGCTGTTACGGCACCTTCGTTCTTTGCGAATATGGTTTGGAAGTGCTCCATGTCCTCGCTCGTGGCACGCGCGGGCTTCGTTTCCCCGTCTCTGTTATCGATGATGTAGCGTGGCAGCGGTGCCTCACCCAGCGCATAAAGCTCCTTTTTGAACTCGTCGTGCGGACAGTCATAAAGGAAGCGCAGCGTGCGGCCGCGGCTTGTAGTGTTGTCGATGACCTCGGCAACCATCGTTCCACTTTCGTCGAAGAACAACTTGTTGCCTATTCTGATTTTGCGGGCAGGCTCCACAAGCACGTCCCAAAGGCGCATCTCCTCGTTAAGCTCACGCAGGAGGAACACCTCAATCTTTGCGTCGGTCTTCTCCTTCGTACCGTAAAGGCGCGCCGGGAATACCTTTGTGTCGTTGAATATGAACGTGTCACCCTCGTCAAAATAGTCGAGCACGTTACGGAAATCAATAAAATCGCCTTCCACGGGATTGCCGTCAGCGTCTTTCTTATACATATCGATGGTCTGCGACTTCTTGTGCAACACCATGAGACGGCACTCGTCGCGTCGCGTCACGCTGAAAGAATCTGTCGTTCCGTCATTACGTGTAATGGTATGGACTGATGAGTGCGGATAAAGAGCCACCGCATCTTCCGGAAGTTTGAATCTAAATTGTGACAGTTTCATATACTTTAATAGTTTGATTACGTGTTTGATAATCTCCGGCACAGGCCGGTTGTTATTGTTATTTCACTATGTCTTCTATCTCTTGACGGTCGAGCCACGCGGGGAAATCGTCCAAAGTGAGACAGTCTTCCACCCGGACATTGCCCACACGGGTGCGCCGTAATGCCGTGAGATAGGCTCCGCTGCCGAGTTCTCTGCCCAGGTCGCGGGCCAAAGCCCTTATGTATGTGCCCTTGCCGCAGACCACGCGGAGCGACACTTGCTTTTTCTCGTCGTCATAACCGGTAAGCTCTATCTCGTCGATGCGTATGTTCTTCGGACTGAGTTCCACCTCCTTGCCCTTACGCTTGAGGTCGTATGCGCGATTGCCGTTCACCTTGCAGGCCGAATAAGAGGGCGGAATCTGCTGTATGTCTCCGACAAACTTAGTTATTGCCTCGGCCACAAGCTCACGCGTGATATGCCCGGTGGGAAAGGTTTCGTTCACCTCATGCTCCATGTCATAGCTCACTGTGGTGGCTCCCAACTGCAAGGTGGCAGCGTATTCCTTCGTATGTGCCTGAAACTCCTCGATGCGCTTGGTCATCTTTCCTGTGCAAAGCACAAGCACACCGGTAGCCAGCGGGTCGAGCGTTCCGGCGTGTCCGATTTTCACCTTAGCCCCCTTGCGCTTGCTGCAAAGGTAGCGCACGTGGGCCAAAGCACCGAAACTTGACATCTTGTAGGGCTTGTCGATGGCTATAATTTCCCCGGTTGTGAAGTTTATCATAGACTACAGCAAACGGTTATGGCTCCGACAATGGCGCAATAGATGGCGAAATATATCAGTTTGCCTTTCTTCACGATATTTATCATCCACTTGCAGGCCAGGCATCCGGCCACGAACGCAGCCACGAAACCTATGACAAGCGAAGTCAGGGATATGTCGCCCACGGCTGCCGAGGCTCCGCCTTTCATGGCTTTTACCACGTCGAGTAAGGCTTCGCCGAGTATCGGAGGAATGACCATGAGGAAGGAGAACTGCGCCAGCTTTTCTTTCTTGTTGCCGAGGAGCAATCCCGTGGCGATGGTGCTACCCGAGCGCGACAATCCCGGCAACACGGCAACAGCCTGAGCCAGACCGATAATGAAAGCATCGGCAATGCTCAGCTTCTCTTTCTGACGCGGTTTTGCGAAATAAGAGAACGCAAGCAGGGCTGCCGTAACGAGCAGCATACAACCCACAATGAGCAAACCTGAACCGAAAATCTCCTCAACCTTGTCCTTGAAGAACACGCCGACGATGCCGATAGGTATCATCGAGACGAGAATATTGAGTGTGTATTTCGTTTCTTCGTTATACTCAAACTTGAACAGTCCCTTGAAAATCCAAGAAATTTCCTTCCAAAGTATCACTAAAGTACTAAGCACAGTAGCTACGTGGACAAGTATAGTGAACGTGAGATTCTGCTCACCGTCTATGCCAAACAGTGCAGAGCCGATGGTGAGATGACCGCTGCTGCTCACTGGCAGATACTCCGTAAAGCCCTGTATCAGGCCCAATACCAATGCTTCAATCTCGCTCATGCTTCCTTGTCCTCATCTTTTGGTTTATAGACAATAGCTCCGATAATGGAAACGAAGCCGAGGAACGTAACCACCGGAGCCACCTTCACGTGCAGCGCACTGAATATTTCCGGATTGAAACGGGTCTCGCCCGAGCTTTCACCACTCATAAGGATAAAGCCTAATACGACAATCGCCATTCCTATCGCAAGCAAAATGAAATTGGTTTTGCCAAATGCAAAATTCCTTTTATCCATAGTTCTTTATCTGGTATTTATGTCTTATTACTTATATTATATCTTATACAGGTCGCAGGCTTTCATGCGCAGGAACTTGTTCACCGACACCCAGGCGCAGAAAGAGGTGATAAGCACACCAAAAAGCAGCACCGAACCGGCCGTGATGGCAAGCACTTCGGCATTGATGATAACCGTCATCTCCGGCTCGAAACAATAGAGGCCATAGACACCCACACCGAGAGCGATTATCGCGAGGAGTGCTGAGAGTAGGCCCTGCCCCACCGCACTGCGCATGAACGGCGTACGGATGAATCCCCACGAAGCCCCGACAAGTTTCATAGTGTGGATGCTGAACCTGCGGGAATAGATGCTCAGTCGGATGGTATTGTTGATAAGCGAGAACGACACTATCGTAAGCAGCGCGGCAAGCACCAACAGCACAAGGCCGATTTTGCCCAACGTGCGGTTTACGCTGTCCACCAAATCCTTGCGATAGTCAATCTCCGACACGCCGTGAAAACGTTCGAGTTCCTTAGAAATCCACTTAATGGAATCATTGTTGGCATATTCTGCATTCAGTCGCAGCTCTATCGAGGCCGTAAAAGGGTTCTCGCCGGCAAACTCGCGCGGGTCGGCACCCAGCTCCTTTATGCCTTCTTTCAGAGCCTGTTCACTGCTCACGTAGTTCAATCCGTTTATATATCTCAGCTTTTTCACGCGCTGGCACAGCGCATGAGCCTCCTGAGCTGACGTTTGCGGACTGAGAATCATTGTTACCGTGAGGTTTTCTTTCACGTATGAAGAGAGGTTGCGACCCGTAAAAACAGTAAGCACAACCATGCCAAGCAGTACAAGCACCATCGCGGTACTTATACACAGAGTAACAACCTGCAAACCATATCGGCTGCCGGTCTTTTTTCGCTTTTTTGCCATTACCTAATTATGTAATATTACAAATTCTCTGCAAAGATAGTCTTTTTCTTTGAGAAACCGTTCATTTTTGCTCCAATAAAGCATCCACCTCCAAAATAAAACAAAATATGGCTTCGTTTTTTCTTCTCGGGACTGCATTGGACCGCCAGCACGCCCTGTTTATCATGAAAAAGACTAAACAGAACAGAGAGTCCGTGCTCCCTTCAGAATAAGGAAACGGCAGTACACAATTAGTACAAAGGCTCTGTACTATCGGTACAAGGCTGTTGTACTATTTGTACAAGGCCTCTGTACTAACAGTACAAGGCGTCTGTACTAACAGTATGCTCATGACTGGCTCACTTATCCGGCTGTCTGTACTAACAGTACAAGGCGTCTGTACTAACAGTACAAGGCTCTTGTACAATTCTGTACTCTTCCCCTTCCCAGCCTAATCTATTCATTATGGGCATTTATATGCGGCGAACTCAAATTAATTCGACTGTATAGTTGAATTAATTTTGCCATATCACATCTTTACATTATCTTTGCATTGTGAAACATTTACCAAATTAACGTTATAAAAAAGGAGGTCAAGAAACAGACAGGGAAAACAGAAACGCAAAAGGACTGCAACAAGACTGTTACATCCTACAAGTTGGGAAAAACAACATCCACATTAATGTGAAATAATCAAACGACGAAAAAGCGTTTCCATTCCATAGAACTTGAAAGGACATATAACATTTTGAGCTTTTGGCTCTTGTTCTCTTTACATCGAATACCGCCAAACATTCGTCTTTCGGGAACAAGCAGACTGAAAGTTCACGCTGATAGGGCGTGGACTATTCATCGCTTGTAGAAAGACAGGTCACTTGGCGGTAACCGGATGTAAAACAAGCAACGGATGGTTACACGCCTTTTCCTTAATAACAAAAAATCAATGAAAAAGATTCTATTAATTATCGTGACAATTATAACATCCGCTACCTTAAACGCACAGGACAAAGACGTTACAAAATTCCTCGGTATCCCAGTTGACGGGACGAAAGCCGCAATGATACAGAAACTCAAAGCTAAAGGGTTCACAAGTAATCCTTACGACAAGGACGTATTAGAAGGAGAATTTAATGGCAAAGATGTCCATATATATGTTGCGACAAACAACAATAAAGTTTATAGGATTGCACTCGTAGACAAAAATCCCTCTGATGAAACTGGTATAAGAATAAGATTTAACAATTTATGCGCACAATTCGAAAATAACAAAAAATATATGTCTCCAAAGGACCAAAGACTACCTAACAACACTGATATTTCTTATGGCATAAGAATAGAAAACAAACAATATGAAGCATCTTTCTACCAGCTTCCTACTATTATTTCCGATAAAAATGAAAATGAATTATTCAATGAAACATAAAATCGTCATGTTTGGTTTACTATTCAAGAAGAGAAATATGGCAAATATTGCATTTATATGTTTTATGACAACGACAACAACTGTGCTAACGGCGAAGATTTATAATTAAATAATTAAATAGGCATCAGATATGAAAAAGATATGGGTATTTATTGCAGGAGTGGGAATCGGAATAGTTCTGTTGTTTGTTATACTTATGGTTATTGCAAAAGTCAACAATAGTGGAGTAACGACATTCCAGAAACCAGGTGAGGTAATCGAGGGTGATGCTTTTGAAGTATTTCAAGTCTTGCCATCGGGTGATGCATTGGCATACGTTCAAGAAAGTTATAGCTTCGAGTTTGATAAAATAGAGCGTTATAAGAATACATATGTTATAGTTCTTCTTCCATGCAATGAAGGAAAGACATATTATGACGACCAGTTTATAAAGATTCCTAAAGGCAAGTGTGCAAGACAGATTGGGGTATATAAATATACAAACAATATGGATAGCGAAAAGACCGTTCCTGTTGTAGGGATATACGACAAATAACACATAAATATATGAAAGGAAATGGCGCTTTATAAAAATCCATACCTTTTATAACAAAAAGACAGGAACGCTTTGATTATTAAACTATTATCCGTACCTTTGACAAATCTAAAGTTCAACTTTAAATCCGTCAAAGGTACGGATAATCATTTAGGAATCAACGACATAGAGCCTTGCAAAGCAGAGATATAGAATAAGAATTCATTCGACCAGCATTGGTTCATAATAAGCGAAAACGGTAAAAAGCAAAAAAAACAAATAACAATATGGCGACAGAATTACATAAATCTCCTATATTCGGACCGGTAAAGAGCAGACGGTTGGGACTGTCTTTGGGCATAAACTTGATGCCGGGGGACGGAAAGATATGCACGTTCGACTGCATATACTGCGAATGCGGCTTCAACAAAGACAGAATACCAACGCTGCCACGACCGGCAAGGGAGGAGATAAAGGTGGCTCTCGGGAACAAGCTGAGGGAGATGGCAAAGGTGGGAACGCTGCCGGATGTGCTGACTTTCTCGGGCAACGGTGAGCCGACCGGACATCCACACTTCGCAGGTATCATTGACGACACGATAGAACTGCGCGACAAGTATTGCCCCAATGCCAGGGTTTCCGTACTGAGCAACGCAACATTCATAGGAAAAACGGATGTACGTGAGGCACTGATGAAGGTTGACAACAACATTCTAAAACTGGATACGGTATGTATGGAGTATATAAAAATGGCGGACAGACCGCTGCAAAGGCATTATGACATACGCGAGGTGATAGAGAATATGAAGAAGTTCAACGGTCATATAATAATACAAACCATGTTTATGAGGGGACTGTTGAACGGAACGGACATTGACAACACAAGCGGAAAATATGTTGAACCGTGGCTAAATGCCATCAAGGAAATATGTCCACAACAGGTAATGATATACACTATTGACCGTGATACGCCTGCTGTGGGACTGAAAAAGGCTGAGCCAAAGGTCTTGGACAGCATTAAAGGGCAGGTAGAGGAGTTGGGCATTGCCTGTTCGGTTGCGTACTGATAAGATTTCGTTACCTGTTTCTTTGCTTATTAAACGGCACTAAAAAAGGCGGTACGCCTTTATATCGACGCACCGCCCATTCATGAATATATCTTTTTCGTACTTATTTCTTTAAGCGCAAACTACAACGTGCAGATTATTCCCTGCTTGGTAGAGCGTAAGAACTCCACTATCTTGCGTATTTGCGGTCCGTCAGGCACCTGCTCGTCTATCTGGTTGCACGCATCGAAGACGCTCGTCTGTCCGTGGAACACAAGACGGTAGGCGTTTGCAATATGCTTCACGACCTTATCCTCGATGTCGGCCATACGGCAGATTGTCTTATTCACACCGCCATACGAAACCGGAGAGCCGCCGATGATGATATAAGGAGGTATGTCTTTTGAGAAAGTCGTTCCGGCCTGTATCAAAGAACAGTCTCCAACACGCGTGCCGGCATTCTCAATGACGCTACTGCTGTAAATGACACCATTGCCTATCTCGCAGTCACCGGCTATCTTCGTGCCATATCCGAACACACACCGGTCTCCAACCTTCGTATCGTGTGAGATATGCGCACCTTCCATGAAGAAGTTCCTGTTGCCTATCACCGTCTTTCCGTCACAATGTGTCGCGCGGTTTATCACCACGTTCTCACGGAATACATTGTCGTCACCAATCGTCAGAAGACTCTCCTCACCGCAGAAATTAAAATCCTGTGGCAACGCTCCAAGTACAGCACCCTGGTGTACTTTGTTGTTCTTTCCCATACGCGTACCGTTGAGAATGCTCACAAACGGATAAATGACGCATCCGTCGCCAATCTCCACGTCGTCTTCTATGTAAACGAACGGATATATCTTGCAGTTATTACCGATTTTCGCCTTTGGGCTTACTTCGGCTTTTGGACTTATTTCACTTGCCATAATTCTAATTTTGAGTTATGAATTACGAATTACGAGTTGCTGCTTAACAATTCGTAATTCATAATTCCAAATTCATAATTTTAATTCGTACCGCCACCTAATGCGTAATAAAGATTCACAACAGCCTGCATCTTGGAGAAATCGTCCTGCACTTTAGATATCTCCGCATTCAAAAGGTTCTGCTGTGCGGATATCACCTCGAGATATGTACTTGACGACTGACGGAAAAGCAACTGCGTATGCTCTACGTTCTTCTTCAGTACTTCTATCTGTTTCTCCTCCAGCTTGCTCTTCTCATCAGCAGAATTATACTGCACGAGTGCATTGCTCACTTCACTTCCGGCAGAGAGTATTGAGTTCTGCCAAGTGTTATAAGCCTGCTTGTATTGAGCCTCGGCCACGCGTAGTCCGGCTTTAAGCTGGCCGTTGGCGAAGATGGGCTGAGTGAGCTGTCCTACAAGACTGAGAAGAATCTTGCCCGGATTTACCAAGCCGTTGTTGTTGGTGAACGCACCTGTGGGCGAAATAGTAATGCTCGGATAGAAGCGGCTTCGGGCTGTCTCCACACCATAGAAGCACTGAGCCAGTGCCATTTCGTTGGCATGAACATCCGGACGGTTGGCAAGCATATTGATGCCTACGCCCTTAGCATAGCTCTCAGGGAGACTCTGTGAAGCGAGGGTGCTACGGGTAATGGCATGAGCCGGTTCACCCATAAGAAGTGAGAGGGAATTCTCCACCTCACGTATCTGGCCTTTCAGCGACGCGCTCTGTGTGAGTACAGAATAGTAGGCTGCCTCCGCGCTCTGCACACTTGTAGAGCGTGTGCGGCCAAGTTCCATCTGGAGCTTCATCATATCCCATGTATCCTTTGTGAGTTTCTGCATATCTGCTACAATCTCCATCTGCTTGTCGAGCATCAACAAGGTGTAGTAGAGATTGGCCGCATTGCAGATAAGGCCGGTCTTGACAGCCAACTCATAGTCTTTGGTCTGTAGCAAAGCTACCTGTGCCGCCTTCTTTTGGCTACGCAGATTACCGAACAAATCAACATTCCAGCTTGCCGCGATCGGCAGAGTGTAGGCCTGTGTGGCCTTTGTATGAGTGCCGAAATGGGTTATCGAACCCTGTGGAGCAAAAGCAACCGAAGGAAGATAGGCCAATTTGGCAGCCTTAAGCTGTGCCTCGGCCATATCGATGTTTAGCGCAGCATTGAGCAGATCGGGATTGTTAGCAAGCGTACGCTCGATTATAGTCTGCAAATTGGCATCGGTGAACACACTGCGCCATGGCAGATTGCCAAATCCGGTGCTATCAGCGGAACTTAAATAGGCATTGTCGTCGATGGGGTTTCTCACGACATTGTCAGTCTTCACTTCCGGACGTTCATAATCATCATATAGAGAATGGTATGCCTTGCAACCGCTCAAGAGAACGGATGCAAGTGCCATATATATTACTGTTTTCTTCATATTCTTATTCCTCCACTTTATTGTCTTTTACTGGAACATGGGCATACTGCTCAAGTTCACGGGCAACCTCTACGTTCTCTTCATCCTCAAATGTCAGAGGCTTGAACTTCTCCTGCAACCACTGGAACACGGCAAACAAAGCCGGAACGACGAACACCTGGCAGAGCGTACCGATAAGCATACCGCCTACGGCAGCAGCTCCAAGAGTCTGGTTTCCATTCTTGCCCACACCGCTTGCAAACATCAACGGCAACAGACCGACAATCATGGCAAGAGCCGTCATAAGGATAGGACGCAGACGGTCGCCGGCACCGAGAATGGCGGCATAACGGATAGCCATACCTGTCTGACGACGCTGCAACGCATACTCCACGATAAGGATAGCGTTCTTTGCCAAAAGTCCGATAAGCATGATGAGCGATATCTGCATATAGATGTCGTTACTGTGTCCGAACATCTGAGTAAACAAGAACGCTCCCGCAAGACCGAACGGTATGGAGAGGATTACAGCCAACGGAAGGATGTAGCTCTCATACTGGGCAGACAGAATCAGGTAAACAAACACTATACACAACGCGAAGATGATACCCGTTGAGTTGCTCGACTCCTGCTCGGAACGTGTCAGACCGGAGTAGTCGAGACCGTAGCCCTCTGGCAATACCTGTGCAGCAACCTCCTCAACAGCCTTGATGGCTTGTCCTGAAGAATATCCGTCAGCAGGAGTTGCATTGACGTTGATACTCGTAAAGAGGTTGAAACGGTTGACATTCGACGGTCCATAGACACGGTGCAATGTGCAGAACTCGCTTACAGGCGACATTCCTGACGGAGTGCGCACATAGATGCTTGTCAGTCCTTCCGGCCGCATACGACTCTCAACATCGCCCTGTATCATTACACGATAAAGTTTTCCGTAGGCATTGAAGTTGGAAGCATAAAGTCCTCCGTAGTAACCCTGAAGGGTAGAGAGAACCGTTGACGGACCGATACCGGCCTGCTTACACTTCGCAACATCCACATCAACCATATACTGAGGATAGTTCGGATTGTATGATGTCATAGCGTTGGAAATCTCCGGACGCTTGTTGAGTTCTGCGAGGTATGTCTTTGTAATTTCAAAGAACTTGTTCAAGTCGCCACCGGTCTTATCCTGCATAGTGAACGTCAAACCGTTGGTGGCACTAAATCCGCTGACCATAGGCGGAGCAAAGGCAAGAATCTGCGCATCCTTTATCTCGGCTGTCTGCTTATATATCATGCCAAGCACAGACGTTGACGACTGCGGGTTAACAAAGAAACGCATGATTCCGTCTCCCTGCCAGAGTCCTGACAGTTTATAGAAGAAGCCCGATGGTCTCTCCTCGAACGGTTTGAGCTTGATAATAAATGTAGCCTGGTCTGAACCCTGACCCGCGATGAAGTTATAACCCACAATCTGCTCACGTGTCTTGATGGCAGGGTTAGAGGCGAACATCTGGTCTACCTGATTGATAACCTCCTGAGTGCGAGCCTGACTGGTACCCGGTGCCATTGAAAGGGTACAGAATACAACACCAGTATCCTCATCAGGCACAAGTCCGGTCTTTGTAGTTGCCATAGTAAACACAAGCACCACGATACCGACAAAGACTCCTATGCCGGCAAGGATGCGATGATGTATGACTTTCTCTACACCTTTCTTATACTTCGCCTGTATCATTCCATACTGCTTATTGAACGCTGCATGGAAACGGTCAACCACCGACATCTTCTTCTCATGGCTTGTATCGTGCGGCTTAAGGAAAATCGCACAAAGCGCAGGAGACAAAGTCAGCGCGTTAATAGCGGAAATCAAGATTGAGATAGCCATCGTAATACCGAACTCGCGATAGAACGTACCACTGATACCTCCGAGGAACGACACCGGAACGAACACGGCTGCCATCACAAGGGTAATAGAGATAATAACTCCAGAAATCTGGTTCATCGCGTCAATACTTGCCGTCAGCGCACTGTCATAGCCCTGATCGAGCTTGGCATGGACTGCCTCCACAACCACAATGGCATCATCGACCACGATAGCGATGGCAAGCAACAACGCTGAAAGCACAAGCAGGTTGAGCGAGAAGCCGAACACCCACAAGAACAGGAATGTACCAATCAAAGCCACAGGAACGGCAATCATAGGGATAAGCGTAGAGCGGAAGTCCTGCAGGAAGACATAAACCACGATGAACACGAGTACCAACGTGAGGATAAGTGTGAATACCACCTCCTCGATAGACGCATAGAGGAACTCCGTGATATCCATGTTTATCTTGTATTCCAGTCCCGGCGGGAAACTCTTGGCCTGTTTCTCAAGCTCAGCCTTCACATCAGACGCAATCTGATTGGCATTAGAACCGGCAATCTGCTGCACCATACCCATAACTGAAGGCTGGTTGTTATCGCGCATAGCCACATTATACTGCAGTCCGCCAAGTTCCACCTTAGCCACATCCTTCAAACGAAGCGTCTGACCGTTAAGATCGCTTGAAATAATAATGTCACCATACTCCTCGGCTGTTTTCAGACGGCCTTTGTAGCGCATGACGTATTCATACGCCATATCGCTCTGCTCACCGAACTTACCCGGCGCAGCTTCGATGTTCTGTTCCGCGAGAGCCGCAGACACATCTGAAGGAATCAGACCGTACTGCTTCATGCGGTCCGGCTTCAGCCATATACGCATCGAGTAGGTTTTCATACCCGGAGTCTGCACATCACCGACTCCGTTGACACGCTTCAATGCAGGTATGATGTTAATATTGTTGTAGTTGGTAAGGAACTCATCATCATATCGTCCGTCCTCTGTGGTCAGGGCATACATGATAACGTTTGAAGTCTGTCGCTTTGAGACAGTAACTCCAACCCTCGTTACTTCGGCAGGCAGCAGAGCCTGAGCCTGAGAGACACGGTTCTGAACGTTGACCGCAGCCATATCCGGATCTGAACCCTGCTTGAAATATACAGTAATCTGCGCCATACCGTCATTGGTGGCAGACGATGTCATATATGTCATGTTCTCAACACCGTTGATACTCTCCTCCAACGGAGTTACGACGGAGTTCAGCACAGTCTGAGCATCGGCACCCGTGTATGTCGTTGACACACTGATGGTAGGCGGAGCGATGTCTGGATACTGCTCGATAGGCAGCGATATAAGACCGATAACACCGAGAAGTACGAAGAAGATGGAAATCACCGTCGACAGTACCGGTCTTTTTATGAAGTTTGTAAATGTCATAATTGTTCTTTTATTCCATTATATTGTTGTTACAATAAAAATCGGTTGACAACCATTATATATCGCCAAAGGATTTACACCTTATTATATAGTAGGCTTATTTCTTGCCCGACATGGCATCAGCAAAACCCGAAGCACTACCCTGACTCTCACCAAGTTTTGCAGCCTCGTCTATTTTCTTCTGATATTGAGCCGCTGTGATAGGCTTAATCTCCATACCGTCGGTGAGCTTTGTGATACCGTTTGTAACAATCTTGTCGCCCACTTTAAGTCCGCTTGTAACAATATAAGTCTTGCCATCGTTCTGCGGATTAACCGTAATCTCTGTATAAACGACCTTATTGTTTGCACCAAGTTTATACACAAAAATCTTATCCTGCACCTGAGTGGTTGCCGTCTGAGGTATCATGATGGCACGGCTCTCGCTCGTAGGCACCACAATCTGACCTGAGCCACCGCTGCGAAGCAGGAACTCGGGATTCAGGAAGCGCGCAATCATCGACACAGAACCCGTTGCAGCATCGATAATACCGCTAACCTTTGTAACCGTTCCTTCATGATTGAAGATTGTACCGTCAGCCAAACGCAACTTAACCGCGGGGAACTTCTTTATCGCCTCGGCGATAGTTCCCGAGGATTTGGTCATTGAAAGGATGTCCTTCTCAGTCATAGAGAAATAAACCTCCATAGTGCTTGAGTTAGACACCGTGGTCAGCGGTTGTGCAGAAGAGGCACTTACAAGCGCGCCCTGCTTGAATGGAATGTCGCCAACGACACCGGCAGTAGGGCTGGTAATGGTGCAGAAGCTGAGATTTTCCCTTGCGCTTGCGAGTTGAGCCTTAGCAGCAGCAACGGCAGCCCGTGCCTGTGCCACGCCAGCCTCGGCTGTGGAGAGCTGGTTCTTGGCTGTCTGCAACTCATAACTACCTATCACATTATTTTTGTAGAGGTTCTGACTGTTGGTGTAAGTCAGTTTTGCGGTAGCCAACTGGGCCTGAGCTGACGCAACAGAAGAGTTTGCCTGACCGACGGCCGCCTCGGCTGAGCGAACAGCAGCGACGTATGTCTCATTGTCAATGGTAAAGAGCACCTGTCCGCGGCCCACTCTTTGGCCTTCCTGAACAGCCACACGGGTAATGAAGCCGGATACTTTCGGACGAATTTCTACATCCTGAACACCTTTTATCGTAGCAGGATAAGCGGCCTGTAACTCTGTACTCTGAGTACCGATGGTAGCCACAGGAAATTCATTATCGCCGAAACTCGGACGTCCCGATTTACCACAGCCGGAAAGCAACAATGCCGTGAATGCGGCAAACAACATAAATTTGTTTCTTTTCATACCTATTTTTATAATTAATATTTATTCTTTACTAATAAAATAACTCTCTCTGAAATGAATAAGTAAAACCGAAATGAAAGGCATCGTTACGAAAACTCAAACCTATACACACGGTTTTCAGAGCGCAAAATTACTCATTAATATAATAGCAAACAACTTTACGCAATCAAATTTAACAACAATTATTGCACTTTACATACTTTTTTCAGCCTTAAGTCCCATACTGCGGGCTTTATCCATAAGCAATCTCATAAGCGGCTCACGCTCGTTAGGAACCACATTATCAAGGACAGCATCCTTCAAAATCTTCTTCAGGACTCCCACCTCACGCCCCGGTTTGATACCGAAAATATCCATAATCTCATTCCCGTCGATACAAGGCTGGAACAGGCGCTTATAGTCTTTTTCCTTGAGTTCAACGAGTTTCTCGCGTACTATGCGGAAATTATCAAGGAATTTCGCCTTCTTCACGCGGTTCTTACTCGTGATGTCTGCCTCGCAAAGCATCATCAGGTCGTCGATATCATCGCCTGCATCATTCATCAGACGGCGCACAGCACTGTCCGTAACCACATCGTCGGCAATGACGATAGGCCTCATGTGCAGGTCAACGAGCTTCTGAACGTACTTCATCTTAGCGTCCATCGGCAGCTTCATTCTGCGGAAAATGGCAGGCACCATCTTCGCCCCTATGTAGTTGTGGTTATGGAATGTCCACCCCGCCACAGGATCCCAGCGTTTGCTCTTTGGCTTTCCTATGTCGTGGAATAGCGCAGCCCAGCGGAGCCAAAGGCGAGGATTAGATGGAGGATTGAGGATAGATATCCTCTCATCCTGCGCTTTCGCCACATTATCCAGCACCTCCAGCGTATGATAGAAGTTGTTTTTGTGCGCCCGTCCGTTGCGTGTCTCCACAATGTCAAGGGCCAAGAGTTCGGGCAGTATCAGCCCCAGCAATCCGCAACGCTGCAAGTCTATGAAGCCCTTGCTCGGATGACGGGTGAGCATTATCTTGTTCAGTTCGTCAGCAATACGTTCCCCACTGATGATTTTTATGCGCTCGGCATTGCGTTGCAAAGCATCGAAAGTCTCGTCCTCGATGTAGAAATTGAGCTGCGTGGCAAAGCGGATGCAGCGCATCATGCGCAACGGGTCGTCGGAGAAGGTTATATCCGGATCGAGCGGTGTCCGTATGATACCGTCCTCAAGGTCGTAAAGGCCGTCAAAGGGATCAACAAGTTCGCCGAAACGGTCCTTGTTCAGGCACACCGCCATGGCATTTATTGTGAAGTCTCGTCGGTTTTGGTCGTCCTCCAACGTACCGTCCTCCACGTGCGGCTTGCGCGAGTCGTGGCTGTAACTTTCCTTACGCGCACCGACAAACTCCACCTCCATATTCTTATATTTCACCTGTGCCGTTCCGAAATTGCGGAACACCGAGAGATGGGCCTTCTTTCCGAGCATCGTTTTCAGTTCGCCCGCCACCTCTATTCCGCTGCCCACGACCACCACGTCGATGTCGTTCGACGGCCGTTCCAAAAACAAGTCGCGCACATATCCGCCCACAACATAACACTCAAGTCGGAGCTTGTCGGCCGCGTCAGAAATCAAATGAAAAATGTCTTTATCAAGTAATTGCGCCAGTTCGGCATCACTTAGGAGTTTCATCGTCATAAAAGTGTTTAGAATGCAAAATTAGTTAAAATCCATGAGAATACAATCTTTGGACATAAAGTTTTTACTTTCTCACCGAACAAAGGTCAGAGAAACGACACATTTTGTAAATTTTTATTACCAAAAATCGGCTTTTCTGAAATCCATTCTATCGTGTAAAAAACTGTTAAATAATGGCTCCGTTACTCATTTCCGAGCGTTTTTCGACCTTAAAAATGCCAACTTAAAACTCAAAATTCGTAACTCAAAATTCCAAAAGTGCCTCCGTTAGAGAAAATCGGAGCGTTTTTTCGCAAGATTTTGCTGTCCGGAAAAACACAGGAAAATGGTGTTTTTGGCTGATTTAACGTTTGTTAGCTTTCAAAAGTGGCACTTTTAGAGTGCGTTTTAGGCTGTTTTGGAGTGCAATGGAGGCTCCGTTGAAGCCCAAAAGTGCCTCCGTTGGCGTCTAACGGAGCCTCCGTTGCAAAATAACAGGGGCTTAAACAGGTCGTAAAAGAGCCAAAACGGACAAAAAAAAAGGCTAAATCTTTGACTACCAAAGACTTAGCCTTATATTACATAAAATGCCGTATTTTCGCGAATTTGAGTGCAAGAGAGACTTCGATCGAAAATCCGCAATTCTGAGAGCGGCATTTGTAATAATTTATTACCAATATTTGTTGCGTTATAAATCAAGCATAAGCTCAACGGGACAGTGGTCGCTGCCCATGATTTCGGTGTGAATTTTGGCATCGGCAATGCGGTCGCGCAGACGCTCGGAGGCCAAGAAATAGTCGATACGCCAACCCGCATTCTTCTCACGCGCCTTGAAACGGTAAGACCACCAAGAGTAAGTTATCTGCTCGGGATAGAGAGTGCGGAAAGTGTCGATGAAGCCACTGTCAAGCAATGTTGTGAACTTCCCGCGCTCCTCGTCTGTGAAACCAGCGTTCTTGCGATTGGTCTTAGGATTCTTAAGGTCGATTTCCTGATGCGCTACGTTCAGATCGCCACATACGATAACAGGTTTCTTCGCGTCGAGCTGCATTAGATAGCTGCGGAAACAGTCCTCCCATGTCATGCGGTAGTCCAACCGACGCAGTCCGTCCTGCGAGTTTGGCGTGTAGACGGTAACGAGATAGAAGTCGGGCATCTCCAAAGTTATCACGCGTCCTTCGTGATCGTGGTCGTCCACGCCAATGCCATAGCTCACATTCAGCGGCTTATGCTTCGTGAAGATGGCCGTACCGCTATATCCTTTCTTCTCGGCATAGTTCCAGTAGGCCTCATAACCGACGAACTCGATGTCGAGTTGCCCCTGCTGCATCTTTGTCTCTTGCAAGCAGAAGAAATCGGCATCGAGTTCGCTGAACACTTCCTTGAATCCCTTTCCCACGCAAGCGCGCAGGCCGTTGACATTCCAAGAAATTAATTTTATCATTGTTTTATTTTTCCAATCTGAATGTATATGTCGGATTATAATACTCATCGGCATCCGAAGCAGAATTACTTGCGGTCCATTTTGTCTGGTTATCAACCTTGATACTCTGCATCAGGAAACTTGCAATCATATATCTTCCGCTGTACTGTCCGTTGAAATTGTAATACGGATACCATGAGAACTCAACCTTGTGGTCTGCTCCTCCATAGTTTACATTAACCGTTGTAGTCTCTGTCGGATATACTCCGAAATAAACGACATTGTTCTGCAACTGGTAAAGATAATACTTCATCGTCAATGTCTGATTAGGAGCATCATCGAGAGCTTTCTTCAAAGCCTTGTTCTCATCAGTGTTTTTGATGTTCTTTCCAAGATACTTTGCAGGAAGAGTTACTGTAATCGTGGAGTCGTTTATGCCACGGACATAGACATACACGTTCTTAAGAGAGTCTTCTTTCGACTTCTTTGTGTCTGTCAACTTAATCGTGTCATTCCAGAAATACATCTTTCCACTGTATGTTCCCGGAATCTGTTTCATGTACTGTGTGTACTGTTCAGGCGACAGACTGTAATCATCACTGTCGCTGTCAAGACAAGAAGTGAAAGAGAATGAAGCCACAAAGAGGCACGCAATTCCAAAAAGAAACTTTAAATTTTTCATTGTTTTATAATTTATTATTTTGTTAATCTAAAGCATAAAACCATGCACAGATAATGGAAATTGCATGGAATTATATTTTTTCACAATCTTTAAGAAACGGGAACTACGTCATCTGAGCAGTTTCATGAATTCCTCTCGGGTCTTAGCCTGCTTGAAAGCACCACTGAAATCGCTCGTGGTGGTGATACTGTTGCGCTTCTCCACGCCTCGCATCTGCATACACATATGCTTGGCCTCGACCACGACCATAACGCCGAGGGGATGAAGAGTTTCGTCGATACAGTCCTTTATCTGCTGTGTCATACGTTCCTGTACCTGCAATCTATGGCTGAATATATCCACAACGCGGGCTATCTTGCTCAGTCCGGTGATATATCCGTTGGGGATATACGCCACGTGTACCTTGCCATAGAAGGGCAGGATGTGATGCTCACACAATGAGAAGAAGTCAATATCCTTCACTATCACCATCTGATTATACTTCTCCTCGAAGAGAGCATCCGTAAGGACCTTGTGCGGGTCCTGCGAATATCCTCGCGTAAGTATCTGCATTGCCTTTGCCACACGCATCGGAGTCTTCTGTAGTCCTTCGCGTTCGGGGTCTTCGCCAAGCAGTTCAATTACGCTTTTATAGTGTTCTGCGAGTTCATCAAGTCCCTCGCGATATTCTGTTTCCGGGTTCATTATATTGTTAATCTATTATCTGATAATCACGCACGTTAACTCGGCATTCTATTATCACGGCTTGTCTGAATCCTGCTTTCCGCATATCTTTGAGCAGGTCTTCAGCTTCTTCGCGCTTCTCGAAATTACCAATGCGGCACGCCCACCGCGGCGAATAGAAGTGAACATAAACCGGCTGATCGGGGAAAGCGGCCTTCACCTTGTGGCCAATACGCTCGGCTTCGTTCTTGTCTTCGCGTTTGTTGCCTCCGAAATAAACCTGAATGCGATAGCCGGCGGTCTTTTTCATGCCTTTATATCTCACCGCACGCACCTCCTTATGGGTTACGGGCTTACCGTCCGGCCCAATCTTCACACGTCGCACAAGCTTCGTTGTGGTACGGGTTACTTGCGACAGGTCCGGCGCTTTCTTCACTACCACTTTCTCTTCGGGCAGTGCAGGCATCACAACTACGGGTTTCTGAGGTATGACATTGGTCTCTTTCGTTACAACAATGCCTTTCTTTCGCGCTTCTTTCGCGGCCTTGCGAGCCTCTTTCTCGCGTTTTCTTGCCTCCTTTTCAGCTTTTTTAGCGGCTTTTTTCTCAGCTTTCAGTTGCTCTTTAGTCTTCGGAGCATTCTTCTTACCGTTCACCAGAGCATCTATTTCCGAGCTTTGCTTCACGGATACGTTTCCCTTGCCCTGCTGCTTACGCTGCAAGTTGTCGGTGAAAGACTGTGCACCGGCCGACATTATAGTCGCGAATGCAATTATCAGTGTTAGGAAATAGCGTGTCATGGAGCGGTTATAGAATTATTATTTATGTTTAGTATAAATGTTATATATATTATATAAGGTGTAAAACGAGGGTTGAAAGCCTGCTTTTGCGCATTTCCACACGTTCTTCAACAGACTTTCAACCCGCCATTATCTACATCTTATTACTTCCAAGCATCGATAATGCCCTTGAAGTCTGCTGCCTTCAACGAAGCGCCACCGATAAGTCCGCCATCGATGTCAGGCTTAGCGAAGAGTTCCTTAGCGTTGCTTGGCTTGCAGCTACCGCCATAGAGGATGCTTGTGTCCTCTGCAACCTCGTTGCCATACTTCTCAGCTACGATGCTGCGGATATAAGCGTGAATTTCCTCTGCCTGGTCTGAAGTAGCTGTCTTACCTGTACCGATAGCCCAGATTGGCTCGTAAGCGATTACGATATTCTTGAATTCCTCTGCACTGAGGTTGAATACAGAGCCTTCGAGTTCAGCCTTTACCACCTCATTCTGCTTGTTTGCCTCGCGCTCTGCGAGAGTCTCGCCGATGCAGAAGATAACTTTCAGGTTGTTCTTCAGTGCGAGCTGCACTTTCTCTTTCAGTATTTCCGGTGTTTCATTGTAGTATTCGCGACGCTCAGAGTGGCCGAGGATAACGTACTGTGCACCAGTACTCTTTACCATGTCTGCGCTAACCTCACCAGTGTAAGCACCCTTCTCTTTGTCTGCACAGTTCTCAGCACCGAGACCGATAATGTTCTGGTCCAGAATCTGAGCCACAGAAGCCAGATGGATAAATGGTGTACAGATAATAACACCACAGTTTGGTTTGTCTGCTGTCAACGCTTCATTCAATTCTTTTGCGAGAGCCACGCCCTCCTGCAGGTTCATATTCATCTTCCAGTTACCTGCAACGATTTTCTTTCTCATTGTCGTTTATTTTATGTTTATTATAAAAGGTGTTTTTATTCTTAAAGGAGTCAGACGACTATAATCCGAGAGTTATAACGATACTGCTAAGGAGACAGAATTTCTGGAGTTCAGGAGTTCAGACAAATGCTTTTGTATTGGCCTCTTCATTCTCCGTCCTTCACTTCCAAGCTATTGGAGTCTTCACTCTTCACTCTTCGTTCTTCACTTAAACTCCGGCAACCTATTATGACTCCATTTGCCCACAACCACACCATCCTTGAGCAACATCAGGCCGGGATTACTACGAATCATCGTCTTCAGCGTGGTGGCATCGGTGATACTGAAGTCATACTCCGCACCCGTTATGTCGCACCAATGCTCTATCGCCTTGTCGCTGCTGGCCGTCAGACAATAGAATCTGTAGCCGTGTTCCTGCGCATATTCGTAGATTGTGTCTATCTCTCCAAACACCGAATCGTCAGCTTTCTCCAAATGGGGCGATATCAGCAGGAAAGTATACCCTTTGAAACCGAGTACGCCGGCGGTGATGTCCTCGCCCGTCTTCCTGTCGGTTATCGAGAAATCGTGTATCGGCGGCTCGTAGCCTTCTTCAGTCTGAACAGTCCGGCTGTCAATGAATGTCCACGTAGAGTCGGGATAATCGGCGAGCGAAAACTCGCGACGTACTCCGTTTTTCTCTAATATAAAGACCGTATCAAACTTCGGCAACTTTGCTCCGGGCGGTATCTCCATACCTTTTCTTATGTCCGCGCCCACATGATAGGGGCGAAAGTCGAGCAGCGGCAGGTCGTAAAGACACCACATCTCCGAACAGAGGATGAACAGCACCATGACGTTCGTAACTATCCACTGCCATCTGAGCGTAATGAAACGCGGCATGAGCAACGGTCTTCTCCATATCACTACAGCGGCACCAAGCAGCACTATGTTCTTCGCAAACGTCTCTCCGTTGGTCAACTTAACGGCATCGCCGAAGCATCCGCAGTCGTCTATCGGGTCGAAAATCACAAGCCAAAGCGAAACAAGCGTCATAAACGCCATGAACAGCAACGTGAGCCGCGACACCATCCTGCGCCTTATGGCAAACAGCAACAGCACTCCGAGGCAGAACTCCATCGTCGACACCGACAGCGAGGCGGTGAGCATAAGCCACTCTGGCACAACACCCGAAAGCCCAAGACTCTCCACATAGTCCTCGATTTTGTACTGCGTGCCTAACGGGTCTATTGACTTCACATAGCCGGAGAAAATGAATACCGCCGCCAAGAGAAAGCGGCAGGCGTTACAACTTAATCGCCCCAAATACCGCATAGTTTATTATATCCATATAGTTGGAGCCAATACCCTCCGACACGAGCGTCTCGCCGTTGAGGTCTTCTATCTCCTTGACACGCTGCAATTTAGTTAAAATAAAGTCGGTATAGCTGCTCACGCGCATCGAACGCCATGCCTCGTCATAGTCATGGTTCTTGCGCAGCATCAGCTCCAGAGCATCTTTGGCGTGCGCGTCATACAGTTTCATGGCCTCATCGGGCGTGATGTCCACCTCGTCCACATAGCCGCGATCGAGCTGTATCAGTCCTACAATACCATAGTTGATGAGCGCGATGAACTCGGGGCGTATGCCCTCTCCCACTTTCGACTCCTTCTTTATCTCCAAAGACCTTATCCTTTTGGCCTTTATATACAACTGATCTGTCAGTGACGACGGACGCAAGATGCGCCACGAAGCCCCGTAATCATGCAGTTTCTTCTCGAAAAGCGAACGGCACTCGGCCATCACGCTCTTAAATTCTTCTTCTGTTTTCGTTGTCTCTACCGACATTATTCTTGTTCCCTATATATAAATAAGGTGTAACTTCTTACTAAAGCGATGCACAATACAGTCGCTATATGTGCGCAAAGTTACACAATTTCATTGAAATACCAAAGAATATCATAGGATTATGACGTTTAAGACATCTTCAAACAGTTTTCTTATGCAAACAAAAAAGGACACCCTCAACAAGTGTCCTTTATGTGATCCGTTTGGGGCTCGAACCCAAGACCCCAACATTAAAAGTGTTGTGCTCTACCAGCTGAGCTAACGGATCTTTCCAACTTTCTTTCAAAAAGCGAGTGCAAAGGTACAGCTTTATTTCCAAACAGCCAAATATTTTCTCAGTTTTTTGCTACCGCACTCATTTGCAATGTATATTTTGAGACTTCTTGGCTATTCTTTTATGGTTCATAAAACACTGTTACGAAGTGAATTAAAGCTGAACAAAAATAGTTAATTGTTTCTTGTAATCAAATAATATATATATCTTTGCATAAGATTGGCTGCACCTCAGCAATTCAGAATAAATTCTATTGCGTTCGGTTTGCACAATCTTTGCATAAGATTGGCTGCACCTCAGCAATTCAGAATAAATTCTATTGCGTTCGGTTTGCACAATCTTTGCATAAGATTGGCATAAAAAACAATCGCGAAACAAAAATAAAAGACAAGATATGAAACTGAAAAATGGACATGAGATAAAGGAGAAAATGAAAGAAAAAGACCTTCTGTCAAGGAAAGGATGCCTTCACTCGACGGCTTTTAAGGTCGTTTGCGGCATTTTGGTGATATTCCTTTTGTTCGCCGTTTATAATATGATAGTTCACAAAGATACCGATATGGCGACACAAATGGAGGAGGAACAAGAAGCTGAACGCGAGGCACTGCGCGACACTTTTGACGTTGTGGGCGACTATCTGTTTAAGGGACAGAAGAACGACCCGGCGGATTTAGCCATCGAAACGGATAAAGACGAGGCCAAAACTGACGACAAGAAAGACGCAAGCAGCACGAAGGATAATGCGGCCACAACCGAAATAGAAGACGATAACGAGTTTATAGAGTCGGCAGATATTAGTTCCGACACGAAACCTGTTCCGGCTCCGACACAGAAACCGGCTCCGTCGGTGGAGAAAATCGAAAGTCCTACGATTACTCCGATAGAATAGCGGTTATGAGGTTGTAAGGTTTAAGGTTATGAGGTTGGAGGTTTAAGGTCATAAGGTGAGATTACTAAAAAGAGCAAACTTCACCTCAAAACCTTAAACCTCCAACCTTATAATTTTATACCAAAGCCCTTTTACAGACTTTCAAGAACTCTTTTCAGTACCACTTGAGCCGAAATCTCACGATTGGCAGCCTCAGGAATCACGAGACTGTGGTCGCTTTCGATCACGTCATCAGTTACAATGAGACCGCGACGCACCGGCAGACAATGCATGAAATAGCCGTTATTGGTCCAGCTCATGTGTTCCGTGTCGATAGTCCAACTCATGTCTTTGCTCAAAATCTTACCGTAGTCGGTAGGATTGGTAACACCCGGACAGCTCCAGTTCTTTGCATACACAAAGTCTGCACCCTCCAAAGCCTTCTTCTGATCGTACTCGATGCGTGCGTTTCCTGCAAATTTCGGATCGAGTTCATAGCCCTCCGGATGCGTGATGACAAAGTCTACATCGGCCGCATTCATCCACTGAGCGAATGAGTTTGGCACAGCCTGTGGCAACGCGCGGCAGTGAGGAGCCCATGTGAGCACCACTTTCGGGCGATGGAAATTCGGGGATTGAGAATTGAGGCTTGAGGTTTGAGATGTGCCTTTATCCTCATTTTTCCCTTTCCACTCTTCGATTGTGATAAGGTCAGCAAACGCCTGCAACGGGTGAACGGTGGCCGTTTCCATTGCCACGACAGGCTTACCACTGTGCTTAACAAACTGGTTGACAATAGTTTCGGCATAGTCAAACTCCCTGTTTGTCAGTCCGGCAAACGACCTTACGGCAATAATGTCGCAGTAAGACGCCATAACCGGAATAGCCTCAAGCAAGTGTTCGCTCTTGTCTCCGTCCATGATTACACCGCGCTCTGTCTCCAGTTTCCACGCTCCGGCGTTCACATCGAGCACGATAACGTTCATTCCGAGGTTCATCGCGGCCTTCTGTGTACTCAGTCGTGTGCGCAACGAGTTATTGAAGAATATCATTAATAGCGTCTTGTTCTTTCCAAGTTGCTGATATGCGAATCTGTCTTTCTTTACTTCCAATGCCTCAGCCACTGCATCTTGCAGGTTGCCGAGGTCTTCAACGTTGAAAAAAGTCCTCATAATATATGCTGTGTTTTGTATTTAGTTTCTTATCTGTCCCTCTCCTTCGATAATCCACTTGTATGTTGTTATCTCCTCCAAGCCCATCGGACCACGCGGACCGAGCTTCTGAGTACTTATGCCAATCTCCGCACCAAGCCCGAACTGCGCGCCATCGGTGAAGCTCGTAGGAGCGTTCCAATATACGCACGCGGCATCTACCTGACTTTGGAACAGACGTGCGGCAGTCTCGTTTTCTGTTATGATGCACTCGCTGTGTCCCGAACCGTATTGCGAAATGTGATTCAAAGCATCCGCTTCGTCCTTCGCTGTCTTTATCGCCATTGCATAATCCATGAACTCCGTGCCGAAGGTATCGGCGTCGGCAGGATGCAAAAGTCCGTCGGGATAGTTGCCTTTCAGTGAGTTGAAAGCCTCCTCGTCGGCATAAATACGCACGTTGCTGTCAGCCAATGGAGCGCAAAGCGTACCGAGGTCAGCCAACCGGTCGCCATGTATTATGAGGCAATCAAGCGCATTGCACACACTCACACGTCTTGTCTTAGCATTGTTAATGATGCGCTTGCCCTTCTCGATGTCGCCGTCCTTGTCGAAATATGTGTTCACAACGCCCGCACCCGTCTCTACCACCGGCACACGTGCGGTGTCTCTCACAAACTCAATCAACCGTTTGCCGCCACGCGGAATGCACAGGTCGATGTAGCCGACAGCGTTCAGCATCTCGCCCGTAGCCTCATGAGTGGCAGGCAACAGTTCCACCACCGATGGATTCACGCCATTCTCCTCCAGCACCTCATGTATCATCTTCACAATGGCCCGGTTAGAGTTATCCGCGCTCTTGCTGCCTTTCAGCACACTGGCGTTGCCACTTTTGAAGCACAGCGAGAATACATCGAACGACACGTTAGGCCGCGCTTCGTATATCATTCCTATCACGCCGAACGGCACACTGATGCGTTTCAGTCGCAGACCGTTGGGCAGTGTACTCTCCTTTAGTATATGTCCGAGCGGCGACGGCAGTGCAGCCACGTGTCTCATATCCGAGGCAATGCCCTCCAAACGCTCGTGAGTGAGTTGCAGCCTGTCATACAATGGGTTGCTCTTATCCATCTGAGCGAGGTCTTGGGCATTCGCTTCCAGCAGTTCATCCTCATGCACAGCTATCGCATCTGCTATACTTTCGAGAATCTTATTGCGTTTCTCGTCGCTTATCATGGCAAGTTCCTTGCTTGCCGCCTTTACTTTCTTTAATGTCTCTATCATATATGACGCAAAGATACTGTAATTTCCCAAAACGGCCAAATAATGCGAGGGGAAAGGCAAAATAAATGAGGATTGATGGCAACAGTCATCAATCCTCATTATAATCAGAAACGATAAGTTCAGTAATTCAGACGATAGCTGAATACTATTTATATGGTTAGAGCTTAACTTTTAAGGAAAATCATCAATGCGTCTCAAGCAGACGAAGGTTGCCTGAAACCTCGAAACACGTTTCCGTAGCCGGAATGAGAAGCGTATCACCGGCACGCAGCGGCATGGATTCGCCCTTAGAGTCGGCTATCCGGCCTTCGCCCTTAACACAAATCAGCACCACGAAACTGTCGAGAGTAGTGTAGTCGAGCTTTACGGGAGCCGCGTCCGCAACGTCAACATCATATATTGAGGTCGTGAAATAATCACATTCCACGACTGTGTTACGGGCATTTTTCACCTCATCATAATGGGTCCGGTAATCATCAGACACGGTATAGTCTATCGACTCAGCCGCTTCGGCCGTGTGCAACTCACGGTAATTGCCGTTCTTGTCCTTGCGCTTGAAGTCATAAATGCGGTATGTTACATCGCTTGTTTGCTGTATCTCTGCAAGGAAACAGCCCGGACCGATGGCATGAATGCGTCCGGCAGGCAGGAAAAACACATCGCCCTCGCTCACATTATACTGCGCCAAAGCATCGCAAATAGTGTCTTTCTCCACCATATTCTTATATTCTTCGGGCGTAAGACGCATCTTCAAGCCGCTATACAACTTTGCTCCGGCATCCGATTCCATGATATACCACATCTCTGTCTTGCCGCATTCCTTGCCCTGCCGTTTGGCAATCTCGTCGGTGGGATGCACCTGTATGGACAAGTCCTGACGTGCGTCGATGAACTTTATCAGCAGCGGAAACTCGTTGCCATAGCGCTCATACACGGCCTTTCCCACGAGCTTGTCCTTCATCTCCGCTATAAGCTCGCTCATCGTCATACCGTTGTGCGGGCCACCAAGCACCACAGTCTCCTTGCCTGCCACTCCGGAAATTTCCCAACTCTCGCCAACGGCATCAAGTTTCTCATCAACACCCTTAAAAGGAATTATCTTGTCGCCGCCCCATATTGTCTGTTTCAGCAGCGGCTTAAACTTAAATATATTCATATTCCCAATTATTTTCCAAACCATTTCTGCACTATGCCCGCGGCGCAATCATGCCGTTTATATATAATGTTATACGAACAAGTTCGCACAAATCATTAATAATGATATGCAAAATTAAACAAAAACACTGACATTACATAATATTATATTGGCATTTAATAACACTATCAGCCCAATATAGTGCAAAAGAAAAGCCGCCACCCATAGTTTCCTACAGATGGCGGATACCATAAAACTATATTTAGTGGCAAATATCTGCCGGCATTCGTACTACTGCTTCTTCCACAACTGTGTCATATCCTCAAGTGTCTTGCCCTTTGTCTCAGGCACAAGTCGCCATACGAAGATTGCCGCGAGTACGCAAATCACGCCATAGAGGCCGTATGTGAACCAATGGCCGAAGTCGTCGCCGGCCGTGAGGTGCATATTGAACATCGGCACGAAGGTTGAACTTACGATGAAGTTGAACACCCACTGGAACGCCACAGCAATGGCTACGGCTGCGCCACGGATGGTATTCGGGAATATCTCGGCGATGAGAACCCAGCAAATCGGCCCCCAAGAGAACATGAACGACGCACTATAAACCATGATGGAAATCATCGTTACCATCTCCAAACCGGCATGACCGAACGACAGAGCCACTCCGAAAGCTCCTATCGCCATACCGACACTACCCCAAATGAGCAGCGGCTTGCGACCGAGCTTCTCCACCGTAAACACGGCAACGAGCGTAAACAGGATGTTCACCACACCCATCACGACGGTGTTAACCATCGGATTGGTCATTCCCATATCACCGAATATACGCGGAGCGTAGTAGAGCACGGCGTTGATACCCACAGCCTGCTGGAACACGCTGAGCATAATGCCAACGAAGATGCAGAGGAAGCCGTAGGTGAACAGGCGCTCTGTCTTCACAGTGATGGTGTTCTTTATATCGTGCAGGATTTCCTCGGCCTTCGCGAATCCGTTTATTCGTCCGAGGATAGTCTTCGCCTTCTCGTCCTGCCCAATCATAACGAGGTAGCGCGGAGTCTCGGGCACGAAGCAGATAAGCAGCGCGAAGAGTCCGGCCGGCACCATCTCGCTACCGAACATATATCTCCATCCGGTCTCGATTGTCCACGGGTCGCTGCCGGGGGCAACAGCACTGAAGCCCTGCCCTATCTGTTCTATCACCGGATTGGTATGTTCGCCGAGTATAAGGAAGTTGACAAAGTAGACTACCAACTGGCCGAAGATAATGGCAAACTGGTTCCATGACACGAGCATTCCGCGGATATTAGACGGAGCAACCTCGCCGATATACATCGGACAGATGGCAGATGCGAGACCTACCCCCACTCCACCGATGACACGATAGATGTTGAACACAACGAGAAGGTCGAACGTTGCCTTGCCTTTCTCAAAGAAAAGGAACTCCGGATTCATGCTTCCGAAGGCCGAAACGAAGAACAAGACACCGGCGAGGATAAGCGATTTCTTACGACCGAGGTTTGTTGCCAGGAGTCCGGACAGTGCACTTCCGATGATACAGCCTATCAGGGCCGAGCTGGAAGTGAAGCCATGATAGAAGTCGGAGTACTGGAAATCCGATGCTCCGAGGAAGAAAGCCTGCAATCCTTTCTCCGCTCCGGAGATTACAGCGGTGTCATAACCGAACAACAGACCGCCGAGAACGGCGACCATCACAATCGAGATGAGGTAGCTCTTACTACCGTTTTGATTTGGATTCATGTTAGTATTAAAATTATTGTTTTTAAGTTCCTTAAATTATTTTTGCCTGCAACGATAAATATATATACGTTCGAGCGAATATTTTCCCCCTAAAAACAAGAAGAAAAACAGCATTTTACGCCATCAAGCATCCCTCAATACTAAGAATGGCAACTACGAAAAAACTTTCCTTAACCATATACCGAAGAACTTGTCGTAAACCTCATAACCGTCTTCGTCCTGTGTTATGAAATCCGTTTATCACAAATGGATTTCCCTGTGCCATAATGATTTACAGTATTATTGTTTTTACGTTACGGTAATTTGGTAATGCAAATATAAACAATATTATTTGAACCGTCAAACAGATGCGGATATTTTTATAGAATAGATGAGAAGTAAGAGGTAAGGGGTGAGAGGTAAGAGAACACCGGAACTTCTGTTTCCTGCCTCCTTATTTTTGAGAAAACTCAAAATAACGCTCTCAGAATTGCGTTTTTTGAAACAAAACTTCTCCTGCTCTCAAAAACGCGAAAATAGGGCTTTTTAGGTAATTTTGGGATAAGTCTTTGATAATCAAGGGCTTATCCCTTTTTCTTACGTTTTTAACCCTTTTAGAGTGCGTTTTTGGCCCCTTTATTTTCTAACGGAGGCACTTTTAGACGCTAACGGAGGCACTTTTGCGCTCTAACGGAGGCTCCGTTGCACTCCAAAAGTGCCACAAACGGACTCTAAAAGTGCCTCCGTTGCAAGTAAACAAACGTTAAATCGCCCGATTTTGTCATTTTTCCGTGTTTTTGGAGACCTCAATTTTCGACAAAAATAGACCCTCTTTTTCTCTAACGGAGGCACTTTTAGAGTTTTCAGTCGGCAGTTTTGAGTTTTTAGGGGCGATTTTCGGGGGCGAAAAAGAGGCAAAAATTGTAACGGAGGCTATATTTAACAAAAGTTGACACGAAACGGATTGTAAAATAAAAGTCAAAAAAAAGCCTCACCCCCAACCCCTCCCCAAAAGGGAGGGGAGTAGATACTCCTGTGAGGTAAGGCTCAAATATAAATTGAAAGGGTAATTACTCCCCTCCCTTTTGGGGAGGGGTTGGGGGGTGAGGCCGTAAATTATTATGTGCATTTGGCCACTATTCCGTATATTTTTCGTACATTTGTAGCCAAATGTATTATATATAATGAGCATTACCGAACTATTAAATGACGATAACGGGAAAAGACACTTTTCGTTTGAGGTGTTGCCGCCACTGAAAGGCAACGGTACGGAAGCACTGTTCCGCACGATTGATAAACTGAAAGTGTTCAACCCGCTCTACATAAATATCACTACGCACCACAGCGAATACGTATATAAGGAGCGCGAAGACGGCCTGCTGGAACGCTCGCGTGTGCGCCGCCGCCCCGGAACAACGGCCATAGCAGCGGCCATTCAACAACGATACGGCATTCCCGTTGTGCCACACGTGATATGCAGTGGCGCTACGGCCGAGGATGTGGAATACGAACTCATCGACTTGCAGTTTCTCGGTATCAGCAACGTACTGCTGTTGCGCGGCGACAAGGCTAAGGAAGACAGCCGCTTCAAGCCTACGAAAGGCGGACACGAGCATACGACCGACCTGATAAAGCAGGTGGTGGACTTCAATAACGGCCTGTTCTACGACGGAACGGCCATGAAATATCCGGCAAAGGAGAAGTTCTCGTTCGGCGTGGCGTGCTATCCGGAAAAACATGAGGAGGCTCCAAACATTGAACAGGATATCGCTTATCTGAAACAGAAGCAGGATTTGGGCGCAAAATATGCGGTTACGCAGTTGTTCTACGATAATCAGAAGTATTACGACTTCGTGGCTATGGCGCGCGAGCGTGGCGTTACGATTCCCATCATTCCGGGCATCAAGCCGTTTGCGAAGCTATCGCAACTCACGATAGTGCCCAAGACATTCCACTGCGACATTCCGAAAGAGCTGGCCGTACTCGCCAACGGATGCAAGAGCGACGAAGAGGCAAAGCAACTCGGCATAGAATGGACAACAAGACAGGTAAAAGACCTGTATGCCCACGGTATAAACAATGTGCATTTCTACACGGTATCAGCTGTTGACAGCGTGTATGAGGTGGCTAAAAGACTGTTATGAACTGGTCGGAAGTAATAGGTCAGGAAGACATAAAGCAGAAACTCACCAGCATGGTGGACGATGAACACGTTCCCCACGCTATGATATTGTGCGGCCCTTACGGCTGTGGCAAGATGGCTATGGCTATGGCTATGGCGTCGTATTTGCTCACCGAGGGCAGCGTGAGGATAAACCCGCAATTCAACAAGGCCAATTCCGAGGCGATGCTCGGACAATGGGAGCATCCCGACCTGCACTTCTCGTTCCCCACAATAAAGCGCGTGGGGATGTCGGCCGACCACCAGCCGGTGAGCGGCGACTACGCTAAGGAGTGGCGGCAGATGCTCATGCAGGGGCCATATTTCAACATCAGCCAATGGATGGACTATATGGACGCGGCCAATCAGCAGGCTATCATCACGGGTGCGGAAAGCGACGAACTGGCAAGGAAACTGTCGCTGAAGTCGAGCCTCGGCGGATATAAGGTGGCGGTGATATGGCTTCCGGAGCGAATGAACCTGACCAGTGCCAACAAACTGCTGAAACTGCTTGAGGAACCGCCGCATCAGACGATATTCATCATGGCAAGCGAGGAGCCGGAGAAGTTACTCGACACCATAAAGAGCCGCACGCAGCGCATCGACATGAAGCGTTTCACAAACAAAGATATATGCGACGCACTCGTGCAGCAGCGGGGCATTGACGAGGCTTCGGCACAGAGGATTGCACGACTGGCCAACGGCAACTGGATGAATGCACTCGACGCGCTCAACACAAGCAATGAGAACAGGCAGTTTTTTGATATGTTCACGATGCTGATGAGGCTGGCTTACACACGAAACATCAAGGAACTGAAAAAATGGAGCGAGGCGGTGGCGGCTTACGGACGCGAGAAACAACGCCGGATGTTGGTGTATTTCATCGGTCAGGTGCGCGAGAATTTCATGTATAACTTCCGCAATCCGGAGCTTACCTACATGACAGTGGAGGAGGAAAATTTCTCGAAAAAATTCTCGCCGTTCATCAACGAATTGAACGTGATAGAGATCTCGGAACTCATGGAACGGGCCAACAGGGATATCGGACAGAACGCCAACGCGAAGATTGTAATGTTTGATATGGCTCTGAAAATGATTGTTCTGCTACTTAGAAAATAACTCGCCCGCTCCGTGGGCATTCGCTATCTAAGGGAATGACCGCAACGGAAACGGGACTAAATATAAACAATCCCCACAAAACGCTCTCGCAAGAGGCTGTTTGCAGGGATAAGAAAAATAAAAACAATATGGATTTCAAGATATGGAACGGTACTGACCGTGGTCTGGGCAACGGTGCTTGCGACAGACAGGACAAGCAACTGAACACCTACGACTGGCTTTCGGACGTGCCGGGTAATACGGACACAACGGATTTGGTAGAGGTGCAGTTCAAGAACACACGCAAGGGGTATTACCACAACGTGAACAACTTAGAACTGAAGAAGGGTGATATAGTGGCAGTGGAGGCCAACCCGGGACACGACATCGGTGTGGTTACACTGACAGGACAGCTCGTGAAGCTGCAAATAAAGAAAGCCGGACTGAAATCTCCGGACGATATAAAGCGCATCTACCGCATAGCAAAGCAGGTGGATATGGCGAAATATCACGAGGCAAAGGCGCGCGAGCACCAGACAATGATTGAGAGCCGGCAGATTGCGAAGGGATTGGGTCTGCAAATGAAGATTGGCGACGTGGAATATCAAGGCGACGGCAACAAGGCGATATTTTATTACATCGCCGACGAGCGCGTGGATTTCCGCCAACTGATAAAGGACTTGGCTGCGGCTTTCCACGTCCGCATCGAGATGAAGCAGATAGGCGCGCGACAGGAAGCTGGCCGTATCGGCGGAACAGGACCTTGCGGACGTGAGTTGTGTTGCGCTACGTGGATGAAGAACTTCTCATCCGTAAGCACCACGGCGGCACGCCATCAGGACATCTCACTGAATCCTACGAAGCTCGCCGGTATGTGCGCCAAACTGAAATGTTGTCTGAACTACGAGGTTGACAACTATATAGAGGCAGGACGCAAGTTGCCGGGCAGGGACATCATACTCCAGACGCTCGACAACGACTATTATCTGTTCAAGACGGATATTCTCTCCGGCCAGATAACATATTCTACGGCGAAGAATATGGCGGCCAATCTTGAAACGATAAGCGCGGAGCGTGCTCACGAGATTATAGCCATGAACAGACAGGGCGAGAAGCCTCTCACACTGACTGAAGATGGTAAGGCGCAGACAGAGAAGAAGCCGATAGACTTGCTCGCGGATGCGGACATCAGCCGTTTCGACAAGAGTAAGCGTCAGAAGAAGAACAACAGAAACCGTCAGAACAATAACAGACCGCGCCCACAACAGGCCCGTAATGACGGTAATGGAGCGATGGAGAACAGCAGTCAGCGCAATAACGGTGACCGGCATAACGGTAACAACACCAATTATCAGGGCGGCAACAACCGCAGACCACGCGGAAGGCGCAACAACGACAACCGGAACAGAGGGGAAAGACAATCGAATGGGGAAGCAAAGGAATAACTCTTCGGACACGAGGAAATACACCTTATTATATATAATAGCAGCTCTGACAGCCGTAACTCATCTATGCGGATGCGACAACAGACGTGTATATTCGCATTACGAGCATCTGGACTTGAACGGATGGGAGCGTAACGACACGGCTTTCTTCGGCTTCCGATGCCATGAGAGTGGCACTTACAGCCTTGATATGGGCTTCCGCACCAACCATGACTTCCCGTATAAATCGCTGAGCATGGTCGTTGAACACATCATTTTCCCTTCACATTCGACCGGACACTCTACTATCAGATGCAGAATAACAGACGATGCGGGAAACATAACGGGCAAACAGGGTATCAGCAGTAATGACATCAAATATCATCTCGGCGAAATAGAAATGCAAAAGGATGATTCCATCAAGATAAAAATCAACCACTGTATGCGCAGGGAAATGCTTCCCGGACTTTCTGAAATAGGTATAGAAGCAATCAAACTCCGATAATCGGGGTTTGATTTTTTTTGTTTTAGATGATAAAACTTACCGTTTGGAGTTCACTTTCATTATTTCTCATCTTTGCATCCTCAAAGACTATTGTCTGAACACCTGTCTACCGTCTCCTGTCTACCATCTCCGAAGCGAAGCGACAGTATTGTTTTACGTCCTCACTAGATTGCGCCCGGCATCTATTCTGAGGAAAATAAAAAGCAATAGCGTGAAGCCCCACAGCGAAGAACCGCCATAACTGAAGAATGGCAATGGTATTCCGATAACGGGAGTGAGGCCGAGCACCATTCCGACATTTATGAATACATGGAACAGGAAAATGCTCAACACACAATAGCCATAAACTTTTCCGAACATAAACGGCTGGCGTTCGGCAAGGTGGATTAACCTAAGGACAAGCGCAAGGAACAGCAGAAGCACTGCCGCCGAACCGAGGAAGCCTTCCTCCTCGCCTACCGTACAGAAGATGAAGTCGGTGTCTTGCTCCGGAACAAACTTCAATTTGGTCTGCGTCCCGTTCAGGAATCCTTTGCCTTGCAAGCCTCCCGAGCCGATGGCTATCTCACTCTGATGCACGTTATAGCCTGCTCCGGCAAGGTCTTCGTCGAGTCCTAACAGCACGTTTATACGCACTCGCTGATGCGCCTGCAATACATTATTAAGCACATAGTCGGCTCCAGAGAAGAAGAGGATGGATCCTAACGAGAAGAAAGAGATGAAAAGGTAAGTGCGGATGCGCCTGTTGACAGAACGATATATAAGATAACCTATCAGCACGGCACACAAAACATACAGCACCCACGTTATGTCAAACGGTATAACGAACTCGGAGAAGAGCAAAGCAAACAATGTTATGCCGAGAACATAGCCCAGCATTCGGGACGATTCCTTGCCCACGCCGCAATAGACACGTACCATGCCGACCGTAAAGAGCTGCACCAAAAGCAGCACGACAAACTTTCCGACAGACGTCGGCGTGTCCCACAGCAGTATTTGCTCGTATTTTATGCCCACAACAAAATAGACTACCATCGCAACGGCGGTGAAAAGGATGCAGCCGGGCATACCGAAGCGATAGAGCATGAGGAAGAATGAGAAGTAAACGAGTGCCGAACCGGTCTCTTTCTGCATCACGATGCACACCATCGGCAGCATAATGACAGCGCAAGCAGTAGCGAAATCCTTGAAACGACGCACGTCAAAGCCATACGTTGACATGAGTTTGGCGACCGCCAATGCCGTGGCAAACTTGGCAAACTCGGCCGGTTGCAGCCTCAAAGGACCGAGGACGAGCCACGAACGCGAACCTTTTATCTCATGAGGATTGAAGATTGTCGCGATAAGAAGCAGTACAAGCAAGGCGTAGATGACGTAGGCGAAGGTGTCTAACAGGCGGTCGTCCATCATCAGAATAACAAATCCGAGACATATCGATGTGCCAATCCAAACAATCTGCATACCCGAACGCGAGGAAAGACTGAAGATATCAGTGTCTCCATACGTGTAGCTCGCTCCGCAAACACTAAGCCAGCCGAACGAAAGCAGGGCCACATAGATGGCTATTGTCCACCAGTCAAGCGAACGAAGAACGCCCTTTTGCTGTTTATCTGTCTGTATCTCGTTTGCCATTTATTCCTTGTTTGTCAGTATTCTCCTTATTGCCGTTGTCCGAACTCTTATCCTCGCCTTTCTTGCGACGCTCTTTCATAATAGTAACTTCATCATCCATGCGGATTATCGGTTGCTCGCTCTGACGCTTCTTTTCCTCGTTTGCCTTTCTGCGGGTCTCGTTTTCTTCGTCCTCATGAACGTCCTTACGCTTCATTTCCTTCTCTTTCATCTCCTTGACACGCTTCAATGAGTCGATGCGGTCATTGATTTTCTTTATAGAATCAACCCTCAACGAGTCGGCACGCGATATTTTTCTATTGAAGCCATAGTCTATATGTCGGTTCTGCATGGCCGTTGCGCGCTCCTCGGAAGCCTCCGACAACTTACCGTTAAGATACTGCTCAATCATCAGCGAACCGATAGGCACGCCGTAGACGGCACCGAATCCGCCATTCTCCACATACACGGCAATGGCTATCTTGGGCGAATTCATCGGAGCAAAGCCCATGAATGCCGAGTGGTCCCGGCCTCTGTTCTGCGCCGTTCCGGTCTTTCCGCACACCTCATACATAGGAGTATTCGCCGCATGACACGTACCGCCGAGCACCGACGCACGCATTCCCTGCACCACATACTCGTATGCCTCCTTGCTTCCTTTGGTATAATGCTTTTCCGTAAACTCCTTTTCCAGCGGCTTACCCTTTATCTTTTTCACCACATGGGGCGTGATATAATAGCCCCGGTTGGCTATCGTCGCACCGAGATTGGCTATTTGCAGCGGCGTAAGCGTTACCTCTCCCTGGCCGATGGAGATGGAAATGACCGACAACGGGTTCCATCTTCCGAATGCATTATTATAGAAATCGGCGTTCGGAATCATTCCGCGCTTCTCTCCCGGCAGGTCTATTCCGAGTTTATATCCGAATCCCATGCTCACCATATAGTCGCGCCAAGTATTCATCGCGTCGTCGATAGTCTTGTATTTCTTTCTGTTCGAGAGCATATAATACAGTCCCCAGCAGTAGTATCCGTTGCAAGACGTGCTCAAAGAAGGCACAAGACTGATAGGCGACCCGTGTCCGTGGCAGCCCACACGCAATCCTTTGAAAATAAATCCGTGATAACATGGGAACAAAGTCTTCTCATCTATGATTCCCTCGGTGAAGTAAGTAACAGCCTGTCCGGTCTTAAACGTAGAGCCTGGAGGATATTGTCCCATAATGGAACGGTTCAGAAGAGGCTTCGCCGGGTCCTCCGACAGCTCCATCTGATTCCTTCCACGCATCTTGCCCAACATCATGTGAGGGTCGTATGTGGGCGAAGAAACCATGCAAAGTATCTCTCCCGTCTTTGGCTCTATGGCCACAATTGCACCGAGCTTGCCTTCCATAAGCCGCTCACCAAGTGCCTGCAAATCGGCATCGATACCAAGTTGGAGGTCGCTTCCCGGCCTCGGCCGGGTGTCATACTTGCCGTTCTGATAACTGCCTTGCAGTCGGCCGCGCGCATCACGCAGCATTATCTGTATTCCTTTCTGGCCTCTCAGTTCTTTCTCATACGAGCGTTCTATACCCAATTTACCGATATAGTCGCCCGGCTGGTAGTAGTCGTCCTTGTCTATATCAGTCTGCGACACCTCGGCCACATCACCGAGGACCTGCGCCGCACAGTTGTAATGATACTGCCGGATAGTCCGTCGCTGTATATAAAAACCGGGGAAGCGGAACATCTTTTCCTGAAACGCACTGAAATCCTTATCACTCAGATGGCTCATGAACAACTGTTGGGAGAAACGCGAATAGCCCTGCTGCTTCTTTACAAAGTCCATCCGCGTGTTGAAATCGTCCACCGTGATGTTCAACGCCTTGCAAAACGCGACCGTATCGAGCCGTCCGCGCTGCTCATTCTCCACCACCATGATGTCGTAAGTAGGCTGATTATAAACCATCAGCTTGCCGTTGCGGTCGGTAATGACACCACGCGACGGGTATTCAATCTTCTTAAGGAAAGCATTGGAGTCGGCACTCTTGCGATAATCGTCGCTCATTATCTGCAAAGTGAACAACCTTATGATATAGGCGACCACTATAACGACAGCCACACCGCCTATGACAATACGCCGGTTATCAAACTCAAAGTTCTTCATCGGCGGCTCCTCACATTCTCAATTACCAGTAACAGCACCGACGTGACGGCTATACTGCCGGCCACGCACTCCAACCAATAAAGCCAGTTGAAGAAGTTGAACATCTCGAGCGAGAAGAAAACAATGCAATAAAGCGTAACCGACACGATGGCGTAATAGCAGAACTGCGTCGCGCCAAGCATATTCATAGACGGCAACATATCAGGAGCCGAACCGCGAGGAGTGAACCACGAGAGTATGTAGGGCTGCAAAACACCAAGCAAAGTGAGCGAAGCAGCGGCCACACCTGGCGTATTCGAAAACATATCCAGCACCACACCAAGCACGAATGACCACATTATGATGCCCCAACGAGGATAGTCGGCACGGAACATCAGGACAAAATAGGCATAAAGCAATGGCGTGGCTACGCCAAACAGATGGATATGATTGAGCACAAGCACCTGAGCGAGACAGAAAACAGCGAGCAAAAGCAATTTCCTTAAGAAATCAATGACCATAATACTTTATACTTCCTAATTCTTACCTATACCTTATTATATATATACAAACAATGAAAGCCCCTGCCGCTACTTCATCTTTATCGAGTCGCGGGCGGCATTCAGCAACAAGGCTTTCTCATTGGCGTGAATGTCATCAATGACGCATACATCGCGCAAGCGTGAGAAATCCGTCGACAACTTCACCTGAAGACGATAAGAAAGTCCGTCGGTCGAGTTGAACACGTGCAGAATCTCGCCCACGAGAACTCCCGCCGGGAACACCGATGAATATCCGCTCGTAACGATTTTGTCGTGCAGGCGGAACTTGGCATGACGCGGAATGTCGTCGACAAACGCCACTTCCGACACCCCACCCGACCAATGCAGGTAGCCGAAATAGCCGCGTCCGGCAATGGCGCAACTGATATTCGACTTGGAATTGAGTACCGGAATAACCACAGAATAGTGTTCTGAAACGAGATAGACTATGCCCACGACACCCGTTCCGCACACCACTCCCATATCTGGGCGCACGCCGTCGGCCGAACCTTTGTCGATGGTTATGAAGTTGTCCGCCCTGTCTATCGTATTGTCTACGACTTTAGCGGGCACAACTCTGAACCCTTTTATCTCCAGCCCCTTCGCCACCGTTGTGTCGGCAGGATGCTCCTTGTCATACAGTTTTTCTGAAACGGCGCGCAACTGCTGTTCCAGATAAACATTGCGCTGCGTAAGCTGCTCATTAAGCGCAGCCAACTTGAAATATGAGCGCACCTCAGACTGCGCTTCGAGTACCTTTCCCGAGACGCAATTTGCAGAAGTGAACCACACGCTTCCCTGATAGTTGTTGAACCGGAACAACAGAACAAGGCTTATCACCTCAAGGATGACAAACAAAAACCAATGGCAGTACTTCGCGAGAAAGTCTATAAGGTTACGCATATTCTTTAATTAAACTCAAAAATTGAAAACCGTCTGCTCCCGGCGCAATATTTAACAACCGCGCCAAGAGCCTACTAATTTTCAATTTCCCATAGCTTCCCGCACGCTTATCGCATGAGGAAAGAGAATCTGTCTACATTATTCAATGCTACGCCGGCACCCACAGCAACGCTGTGGAGCGGGTCTTCGGCGATGTGGAACGGGATGTTTATCTTGTCTGAAAGACGTTTTCCCAATCCGCGGAGCAATGCTCCACCACCTGCGAGATATATACCGTTCTTCACGATGTCGGCATAAAGCTCGGGCGGGGTGTTCTCCAATGCTGAGAGCACGGCATTCTCTATCTTCACGATAGTCTTGTCTATGCAGTGAGCAATCTCCTGATAGCACACCGGAACAGCCATAGGCAGGGCGGTGATGCGGTTCGGGCCGTGCACCACATAGTCGTCAGGAGCTTCCTCGCCGAGGTCGGTAAGAGCCGATCCCACATGAATCTTAATACGCTCGGCCATACGCTCGCTCACCTTCACATTGTGCTGACGGCTCATATACTCGCGGATGTCGGTCGTAAGGTCGTCGCCTGCCACACGGATTGAGTTGTTTGAGACGATTCCACCAAGAGAAATCACAGCGATTTCGGTAGAGCCTCCACCTATATCCACAATCATGTTGCCCTCCGGAGCCTCAACATCGATACCGATACCGATTGCCGCAGCCATCGGCTCATATATCAGATAGACATCGCGACCGCCTGCGTGTTCGGCAGAATCGCGCACAGCGCGCAGCTCAACCTCAGTAGAACCCGACGGCACGCCGATGACCATTCTCAGAGAAGGCGAGAACAGGCGGCTGCCGCTATGAACCATCTTGATAAGTCCGCGCATCATCTGCTCGCAGGCAGAGAAGTCTGCTATCACTCCATCACGGAGCGGACGTATGGTGCGGATGCCTTTCGGCTCTTTCTCATACATCATTTTTGCCTTGCCGCCCACAGCTATCATCTTGTCTGTACGGCGGTCGAGCGCAACGACAGAAGGCTCGTCAACGACTATCTTATCATCACTGATAATGATCGTGTTGGCTGTTCCGAGGTCCATTGCTATCTCTTGTACGAATGAAAAGAATCCCATAATCTTGAAAATGAAGAATGAAGAATGAAGAATGAAGAATATTGTCCTAACGACAAAAGCCATGCATACCCACCTGCATCCTTTACTGATAAATGTTTTTTATATTAATGTTGTTATTGTCGCCTTATGAAGAGCGGAGAGCGGAGAGTGAAGAGCATACATTCTGGCAGGCTATTCTTCATTCTTCATTCTTCATTCTTCATTTATTATTTATTGAACCACGCGTGGATTGCAGTGTCGTAATGGCTGCTCACGCCAAATGCGCGCGTTGCGAACATCTTACGGTCTGCGAGGTCAGTCTCAGCACCCTTCTTGTTGAGAATGTCGAGAAGCACGCCATATTCAGCCTTGCTCGGGACAATCACCACGTCGTTGAAGTTCTTGGCTCCGGCGCGAATCAGCGAAATACCGCCTATGTCTATCTTCTCGATAATGTCGGCGTCGCTTGCACCGCTTGCCACGGTCTGCTCAAACGGATAGAGGTCTACGATTACGAGATCTATCTCAGGGATTTCGTATTCTGCCATCTGCGCCTTGTCGCCCTCATTCTCACGACGGCCCAAGATACCTCCGAAGATTTTCGGGTGCAAGGTCTTTACGCGTCCGCCGAGGATTGACGGATAAGTCGTAACGCTCTCCACTGCCTGGCACTCATATCCCAGCGACTCGATGAAAGTCTGGGTTCCACCAGTAGACAAGAATTTAACACCCTCTGCATTCAGCTTGGCAAGAAGCTCGTCCAAGCCATCCTTATGAAAGACCGACACCAGTGCGGTCTTGATTTTCTTTGTTCCGGCCATTATTATTACATTATTTATATATAGAGCTGCAAAGTTACAAAAAAGCCACGAGATTGACGATACGTTTCAACCAAAAAAATCGAAAAATGTCCTTATCATTAAAAAAAAGGCAAAGGAATAAAAAAGGAACATCACAAATATTCTTGCCCAGACTTATACCTATCCAAACACGCCAAATCGCCGAATTTTGCTAATTTCGGCGATTGTAATCGCTGTTTTTTATCAAATTCGTCGATTATACAAAAAATATTCACTATCTTTGCTGCATGAATATTAAAAAAGGAAAAGAATATGATACAACGTCAACTGTGCAAAACTATAGAGAATAAATTATTCTCAGGCAAAGCCATCGTCATTATGGGAGCAAGACAAACTGGAAAGACAACGCTAATACAAACGCTCCTAAACGGACATGACGACGTAGTATGGCTTAACGGGGACGAGCAGTTCGTACGTGACTTAATGGAAAACATATCCGTTGCCAAATACAAAAGCCTGATTGGCACCAACAGGATTGTCGTGATAGACGAAGCACAACGCATAGCGGACATTGGGCTGAAAGCCAAATTGCTGACCGACAATTTCAAAGACAAACAAATCATACTGACCGGCAGTTCATCATTTGAGCTATCCAACAGGATAAACGAACCCCTCACGGGACGCAAATGGGAATACCGCCTATATCCGTTATCATTCAGTGAACTATCCACACATTTTGGTATGCTGCATGAGATGCAAAACCTCCCATTGCGTCTCGTCTTCGGGTGCTACCCCGACGTGGTATGCAATCAAGGCAGCGAACGTGATATACTGACGCAACTTGCAGACAGCTATCTATACAAAGACATTTTGGACTGGGAGAGACTGAAGAAACCGGAAAAACTCATCAAACTGCTTCAAGCTCTTGCTTACCAAATCGGCAGTGAGGTTTCGTATTCGGAACTGGGAACGCTTGTGGGCTTAGACAATGGTACAATAGAGAAGTATATAACACTGCTTGAACAGACACACGTGATATTCCGCATTGGGTCTTTCAGCCGCAACCTGCGCAATGAGCTTAAATTCGCCAAGAAAGTATATTTCTACGACAACGGCATCCGCAATGCGCTAATCCATAATTTCACAGACATAGACATACGCACAGATACCGGCGAGCTATGGGAAAACTTCATGGTGAGCGAGCTACGCAAACGAGCCGACTATACGGGGTTGTATGCCAACTCTTATTTTTGGCGTACCACAGACAAGAAGGAGATTGATTATATTGAGGAGCATGACGGTGTCATAAATGCATACGAATTCAAATGGAATCCCAAAAAGAGGGGCAAGAAGATTGGACAATTCACCGACGCTTACCCCAACGCCACCCTGCAAACGGTCAACCGCGACAATTACTTCCAGTTTTTATAATAAATGCGCTCTATGTGATGATACTATTTATAGAGCGTAAATTCTCTTTAATTCTTTTATCACCACATTAAGAAAAATCTTTACAAATAATACTTGAAAACTCGCATATTTTCAATCAAACTCTCTCTTGCTCTCAAAAACGCGAAAATACGGCATTTTTAGAAATTTCGAGCTAAAATACTGAGAATCAGACGCTTACTTAGCTTACTAACAAAATTAGCCGTTTTTGAACACGTTTTTGGCCTCGTTAAATTGCAACGGAGGCTCCGTTAGGCTTCAACGGAGCCACTTTTGGGCTTCAACGGAGGCTCCGTTGCACTCCAAAACGGCCTAAAACGCACTCTAAAAGTGCCACTTTTGAAAGCTAACAAACGTTAAATGTGACAAAAACGGCATTTTCCGACGTTTCGGCGGATGATAAAATTTGACGAAAATCGGGGCGATTTTTTTGCAACGGAGGCCGTTTTAGAATTTTGAGTTACGAATTTTGAGTTTAGAGTTTGGATTTTTGAGGTCGAAAAATCTTCAAAAATGAGTAACGAGACCTATATTTAACACTCGTTCACACGAAAGAATCAATTTCTCAGACGGCTGATTTTGTAAATAAATTTTACATCTCTTATAACACAAAGACAAACCGTAAGAAAGACATATTACAAAATATTAACTAAAAACAGCCATTAGATTTGTACCTTAAGAAAAAACATATTATCTTTGCAAACATAGTCCCATTTTGGAGACATACCTTAAAATATTAAATTAAAACATAATTAACGTATGAAGCGAGTATCACTTTTATTGCTTGCCTTGCTATCTATTACTGCATGGGCAAAAGAAATCAAAATCGTAGTAATCCCCTCAAATGCCGTAATCAAAGTTAATGGATCTTATTACGGAGAAGGAAATGCACTTCTAAAAATTAGCAAAAACGATTTTGCATCAGTAGAATTCACGTGTCCTGGATATGAAACACTAAACACACGTATTTATGGTTCTGACAAGAGAAAGACCATTGAGGTAAAGCTAAAGGAAGACACATGGGCAAAAGTGACATCACAATCGGGCGTAGCCAACCAATTTTTCTCTGTAAAAGTGTCAAAAAGACTATATTCAACAGACAAAGACGGCAAGCGAAATACGGAAAACGCATGGAAGATGGTACACAATGTACTACTCAACTACTTTGAGGAAATACAATCTTCTGATATGCTTTCCGGTTTTGTACAGACACCGTGGGTATATAAGAATTATGTAGAGAACAATAAAGCCCTACGCACACGAGTTACAATACGTGAATCAAATATCGGCGGCGACCTGACATTCCAAATAAAAATATCATCAGAAGAGGCTCCGATAGAAGGTCGACAGAGAGAAGAATCTTACAGAGAAACAGACCGTATCATGAAAGAATTCGACACTATTGTAAGCGAATTCCAAACCCGATTAGGCGACAATTAATAATATAGAAATATAAATAATGAAGAAAATATTAATATTATCCCTGTTTGCCATCATTACGACGACAACAATGACAGCACAGATAAAATTACCATTCGGTCCTCGTGAATTCAAGATTGTCGTCATTCCTTCAAATGCTGTAATCAAAGTCAACGGCTCATATTACGGAGAAGGAAACGCTACTCTTAAGATCAGCAAGAAAGATTTCGTTTCATTGGAATTGTCTTGCCCAGGATATGAGACTCTTAACACACGTATCTACGGTTCTGACAACAGAAAGACAATAGAAATAAAGCTAAAAGAAGACACTTGGACAAAAGTTACTTCACAATCGGGCTTAGCCAACGAGTTTTTCTCTGTAAGGGTTTCAAAAAGACTCTACTCTACAGATAAAAGCGGGAAACGCAATACAGAAAATGCGTGGAAGATGGTTCACAATGTACTTCTCAACTATTTTGAGGAGATACAGTCCTCCGATATGCTTTCCGGTTTTGTTCAAACTCCGTGGATATACAAGAATTATGTAGAGAACAATAAGACTTTGCGCACACGGGTTACGATACGAGAGTCGAACATTGGCGGCGATCTGACATTCCAAATAAAGGTTTCATCAGAGGAAGCACCGTTAGAAGGACGCAAGAGAGAAGAGTCTTTCCGGGAGACAGACCGCATCATGAAGGAATTCGACACCATCATTAGCGAATTCCAAACAAGATTAGGAGATAAATAATACTATAATTTAATCAAATTAAAATACAAGAAAATGAAGAGTTTGCTATTAACAATCGCATTATGCATGGTATCAGTATTTGCGTCAGCACAAGCTAAAGAAACCTTTGACAACAACTCATGGCAGTGGATGGAATATTCCGGTGCAGAAGGAGAAGCTGTAATTAAAGAAGGTGTCATGCACCTCGAGAGCAACCGAAACGCGAAAGGTTTGGATGTAGAAGACATATTGGATCAAGTCTGTACCACTGCGTATGCGCCTATGGATCCGCAACAGGGATTCACTATGAAATGCAAAGCATTAGTAAAGAAAATCGATAATAAAAAGACTTTCGGAATCATTCTCGACTACAAAGACAACTGGAACTGTACACTTATCCAAGTAAAAGAGGATATAGCAGAATTGTACACAGTTGAAAAAGGGCGTGTTACAGGCTATATGAGAAATCAATTCAAACTTGGAAAACTTAAAAAAGCCGACTTGGATTTTCTTATTAAATATATAGACGGAACTCTTGAATTACGCGTTAACGACGTTATGGCTCTAAAGAAAAAATATGTTGAATTTACATCAAACGGTATAGGCTTCTTTGCATACGGTAAAGTTGAAGTTGACTTTGACGACCTTGAAGTGTACTAAACTATAAATAAAGCGAAAGAGAATTATTAAACAGACAGATATTGATTATCCCATCAATATTTTATTTTAATCTCTTTCGCTTTATTCATTACAACATTATTTATCAAAAAAGGCACCTGCATTTCTGCAAGTGCCTTTTTGTAGCGGGAGGGGGTCACGATCCCTCGACCTCCGGATTATGAATCCGACGCTCTAACCAGCTGAGCTATCCCGCCATCATCTTATCGATTAAGCGGGTGCAAAGGTAATGTAAAATTTTGAAACGTGCAAATTTATCGGCAAAATATTTCAAGCAATGGGTAAAATAAGTGCTTTATTCATCCATAAAGAAGAATAAAGGCACAAAACGAGATAGCCACAACGCTTATTCACAACCTGAACAGGATACGCGCCAACACTTCACGCCCCCGTAGCGGCAGAACCGTATAAGATGTATTAAGACCCGAATAATCTGTAACTGAATATTCCTTAGAATTCAAACAATTAGAGACGATAATACCCAACTGCCACACTTTGTTCAGGGTATAGTTGGCTTCCGCATTGAGAAAGCCGCAACTCTTATGCCGCGAAGGCTCAATCTCGTTGAGATAATGATTAAATCTAAATTTTATGTCCACCTTGCGCATAGGAAAGAGGAATACGGAAGCATCCGTGACAAGCGATGAAAGCACGTCAGACTTGTACACATCGCTGCGCTCCCAGTTCAAACGTCCGGTGGTATTGACCGCCAGCCGTAGCCAATTCAGTTTCTGCCACGTCAGTCCCAGACGCGCCATCACATTGTTTGAACGGTTTACGGTAAGCTCTGACGACTGCGACAGCAGGTATTTCGTAATGTCATATTCCACTTCCGTCTTCACGGTCAAGCCTATACCCGTGAAGCTCTTGTCAGCCGATGCGTTCGCAAAGAAACTGCGCTGATGGTTGTCTCCGGCCACTTGCGTCAACGTCGTGAACGTTTCGGTGAAGTCATAATTGATATAATTCTCCTTTTTCCTGTCAACATAAGCCACCGAGACATTGGCGAAAAGCATTGAGGCGAGGTCGCGATAGTTCACCCTCAGCGACATTCTGACGGCCTTTTCTCCATAGATGCCGTTATCGGGGACGAGAATCGAACGATAACCCGTGCGCAAGTTATGCGGAGAATAAAAGTCGGCCGTATCGTCATCCGTGGTCACAGACGCCTTGAACACCATTCTCCAGTCTCTCGCAAACTGATACCTGAACCTGAGTTCTGGCGAGAAAGAAATATAATTACGGTTGCTTCGCTTTCCATCGGCTGAGATGACAGACGCGCTCCTCCACTCCACTGGAAGCTCAAAGTCGATACCATTGTCTCTGCCGAAAACTATATAGTAGTCGGGCGAGAACGATATATTAAGGTTTTCGCTGCGCATTTCATCCTTATACCCATAGAGATTGTTGCGGTAATACACCTTCCCGTTGAGCGAAAGCTCATTACGCCACAGTTTCATGTTCATCGAAACAAGATTCTTTGTAACGAAAGAACGCGTGGCATAGCGTTCATCTGCGTTGTAAATGGATTCGCTTTCATCTACATCCGTTAACGATTCTCTGCGATTGAAATAACGCGTCAGCGATTTAACCTGAAGAATTTGCCTCCCCACAAAGAATGAAGAACTGTAATAGTTTTGCAGATACGAGGGCCTGTCGTAGATGTTTTCGTCGAGCACGCTGCCGTTTGTCGACACAGAATTAGAATAACGTGTGCGTCCGAACGAATAGCGTAATTCATCGGAAACGTATGTACGGTTTGTGTTAAGTTCATATTTCAGGATGGGCAACACTCTCAATGTCTGCTGCTTTATATGCGTGTTTTCGGTTATATCTATCGGTTGCGCTCCCCCATACACGTATTCACAGTTGTTGATACTGGAAGAATGGTCGCTATAGAAAAGCACGTTGGCACGCAAAGTCGCGTCTTTGGAAACGGCCGTGAGGCTGTTAAGACCGAGGGAATAAGACTTGTTGCGCAGATATCTGTCTTGCGAGACGACCTCATTAGCGAGGCTACCACCCGACAACACCTCCGCCATCTGCGGCTCGTAGGCGTCAAGGTCAGCGACATCGATATGCTCTTGTGTTTCATCAGACAAGTCCGCCCCCGTGTTATTCATCTTACCGGACACCAGCAACTGGCTCTTGCCAAGTATCTGGGTGAGGAAAATCCGATTGTTCCATATAGTAGGTTTACCGCCGATACCGCCTTCTATCTCGCCAAAAGGGCGCGACTTGTAACCGTTTTTCAACTTGATGTTGAGCGCGGCACGGTCGGAGAACTGCTTGTTTTGCAACATTTTCACCGGTTGATGGTTCTCGTAGACCTCCACATCCGACACGGCATCAATCGGCATATTACGTGTAGCCTGATTATAACTACTACCCAAAAGGTCCTTTCCTTCGATATAAAACTTGTTGATTGCTTTCCCTTGATAAGTTACCGAACCGTTTTCTGCGACCTTAATACCCGGGAGTTTCTTCAAAACGTCCTCCAAATGGCGGTCACCGGCTTTCACGAAAGCTCCTACATTATATATAAGGGTATCATTGGCAGAGCGTATCGGCGGAATCTTCACAATGACTTCGCGCAACTCTACCGCTTCCGGTGTCATCATTATGATGTTAGCTGCATCGTGACGGAAATCTGCTACCGACATCTTTCGGGCCTTATAGCCTACGGAACCGAACTCAAGTGTATCGCCATCATGTGCCGACACTGTCATATTGGCTCAGTAGCAAAAAGGTGTGGGTATAAATAAAAAATGTTATCTTTGCAGTC